>SYGN01000065.1 GCA_005799525.1 Opitutaceae bacterium
CGCTGCGACCGCGGCAGCTGGTCGCCCGCGGTCCTGCAATTCGTGCCGGCCTAAAAGAGCGGAGCCGGGCTCGACGCGCTCAACTCACTTCCTATCCATGGGAGTCTATAGCTTAAGTTAGCGCCTATGCCCCCGCGCCCCCGCCCGCCACGCGCTGGGCGTCACCCCCGTTTCCCGTTTGAACACGACGCTCAGATACTCGACGTGCTCAAAACCCGTGCGCTCCGCGATCTGGTAAAGCGCCAGTTCCGTCTCGCCGAGCAATTGCTTCACCCGCGCCAGCCGCACCTGCAAAATCTCCTCCCGCGGTGTCCGCCCCAGCAGTTTTTGAAAGCGCTGCTCCAACACTCGTCGGGACAACGGCACCGTCTTCAACACGTCGCTCACGTTGATTCCTTCGCACGCGTGTTCGCGGATCATCCGAACCGCCCGAACGATAGCCCGATCGTCCAGCGCAAACGCATCCGTGGAATGCCGGTTTGCCACTCCGAGCGGCGGGATCAGCTCGGCCATCGGCGTCACTTTTTTTCTTGCCATCAACCGGTCCAACCGTGCTGCCGCCACGTAGCCCGCGCGGTGCGCGTTCGGCACCACACTCGATAGTGGCGGCGAGGCCAGTTCGCACAACAACTCGTCGTTATCCACTCCGATCACCGCCACTTCGTCCGGCACCGCCAGCCCCGCGCTCCGACACGCATCGAGCACTTGTTGTCCGCGGCTGTCATAGCACGCCAGGATGCCCACCGGCTTTGGCAACGTCGCGATCCATCGCCCGATCTCCGCTACTTGCTCCGCCGCCGCGCCTTCCTGCTTCGGGCGGTATAAATAGCAATCGTGCCCCGCCGCCCGCACGCGCGCCGCAAAGTGCTCCTCGCGCCACACCGACCAGTTGAACCGCGCCAAGCCGCAAAACGCGAAATGCCGAAACCCGCGCTCGAGCAGATGCTCCGCCGCCAGCCGCGCGATTTCCGCGTCGTCCGTCTCCACCCACGGCAGCCCGGGCACCAGCCGAGCCGCGCTCAGATCCACCGCGGGCAAGCCCGCCTTAATCACCGCCGCCGCGATCCGTGGAGTTTCAATCCGCGCAATGATCCCGTCTCCTTTCCAACCCGCCAACCACGCCGGCGGATCGTCGCCCCGCCCTTGCTCCATCAGGTGAAAAGACCACGGCTGGTGCTCGCGGATGTAGTGCACCACGCCCTGCAGGAGCCCACGCGCATACGCGTTCGAAGTCTCGATCAACAACGCCACTTCTCGGCGGCGGGCGGGGCGAAGCGCGGGCATGGCAATCACCGTTGCCGTTCTTCGCAAAAAATCAATCCATCGCGCGTCCCGCCGTTGCCCAACTGTGCCTGCGGTGAAAAAACTCATTCTTTTTGCGCCAACTCTCATGGCGCCAAGCGAACAAAAAAGGTATCTTTACATCGTTACTTCCATCCCCGACCGGCGTTTTCCCAGTCCGCCCACCCACCCGAGATCGCGATTGCCCCTCCCCATGAACATTCCTTGCCGCACGTCCTGGCTTGGGCCGTTGGCCTTCTTGGCGCTCCCCGCACTCGCACAAACCGCGCCTTCCACCACCGCGCCTAGCAACGCCAGTAAGGACGCGGTGACCGTGATGTCCGAATTCAAGATCCACGAAAAAAAGCCCGTGCCGTTCACCGATGCCAACATGGACATCCCACGCGGAATAAACGACGTCCAAGCCTATTACATCATCGGGCAGGAGGAGATCGAAAACTCTGGCAAGACCGATCTCGACGACGTGCTCCGCGATAGCCTCACGCAGAATACCGTCGTCGAAACCAACGCCCAGATCGACCCCAGCGGCCTCAGCAACCAGCTAGGGTCCACCAGCTCGATCAACCTCCGCGGCCTCGGAGCCGCGCAAACGCTGATTCTGATCAACGGCATGCGCACCTCGAACTTCGCGAATCGCGGTGCGACGTTTCAGCCCGACGTTAACGGTATCCCGTTGGCCGCGGTCGATCGCGTCGAGGTGCTCCCCGGCAGCGCCTCCGCCATCTACGGTGGCTCCGCCGTCGGCGGTGTCGTCAACGTCATACTTAAGCGCAACTACACCGGCGGCCAAGTCAGCACGACTTACCAAAACACCTTCGATTCCGATGCGCCCATCCGCACCGTCAGCGCCATCTACGGCTTCTCGCTCGGCCGCCGCACCCACGTCACGGTCAGCGGCAGCTACAGCGACGGCAAACCGCTCCGTGTGAAGGACCGCCCGTTTCTCGAACAAAACTTCAAGCGCGCCCTCGCCAACAGTCCCGCCACATTCTACTCCACCACGGGCACCTTCACCAGCGGCGCCACGCCCAACATCGTCCTCAACAACGCGGCGGTAAACGGCTTTGCCAACGCCCAGAATGTCACCCTCACCCTGAAGTCCACCGGTCAGACCCTCGGCTCTCGCCTTACGCACATCCCCTACAGCACCGCGCTCTCGACACCCACGGCCAACCGCGATGCCGGCCTCCTCGCCAACGCTGGCCGCTACAATCTGGACTTCGCCCCCAGCGTCTGGCGCGGCTACGAAAGCACGCTCGCCCACGTCTCCCGCAAAGAGGCCCTGATGGCCCGCATCGACCACCAACTCAACGCGAAGGTCAGTTTTTTCGCCGACTTTGCCTTCAACCGCAGCGCGACCCTCGAGGCCAAATGGGTGCCGCTCGGCAACGGGGCCTATCAATTTGCCGTCCCCGGCAACGCGCCGACCAATCCGTTTCGCGAAAACGTCCTCGTCTCTCTTCCGATCTCCTTCGACCAAGCGACGCATAACGACGTGGGCAATCAGGTTTCCGGCGGAGTCGTCGGCGCCTTGGTCAAGCTCCCCGGCGAGTGGCGACTTGCAGTCGACGCAAACTACTCCGTGACGGCGCAGAAAGTCAGCTACGGCTTGATGAATCTCGCCAACAACACCGTCTTCGGCGGCCACGCCCCGCTGCTCTGGACGGGCGTGATCAACCCGTTCGTCGATACGATCGCTAACCCACCGGCGATCGAGCGCTACTACGGCGAGTGGACCGGTTTCAACAAGGACACGATGCTCAACTACAATCTCCGCGCGTCCGGTCCGTTGTTCCATCTTCCCGGCGGCCAGCCCGTCCTGACGGTCGGTCTTGAGGCCTACACCGAGCGTCTCCCGCAAGCTTACGTCGGTGGCACGTTTCCGCCCGTCCCGCCGGCGACGGCCAATCCCACCAACCAGCATTCCTACTTTGTCGGCCAGCGCATCTCCACCTCCGCCGCCCATGCCGAGCTCAGCCTCCCCGTGGTCTCCGGGGCCAACGACCGGCCCTTCCTACGCGCCTTGGAATTTCAGTTCGCCGCCCGCACGGAGCGCTTCGACGTTTATACCAATCCCAACGGCCGCGTGAACATCTTACCCGACTCCCCGCCGTTCCCTCGCATCACGCAGAGTGCGGCCATCAGCCGACAGGACATCGCCAAGCTGCAGGCCACCAAACCCACGTTTGGCCTGCGCTATCAACCCTTCCACGCGCTCACCTTCCGTGCCTCGTATGCCACCGCGTATCTCCCGCCCACTTTTTCCCAGCTCACCCAGCGCATCAACGCCGAAGGCCTCGCTGCAGCCACCCCCACCGCCGTCTTTTTCGACCCGGTCACGAATTCCAGTTACTCCTCGCTGAGCGTGGCCGGAAACAATCCCGCCCTCGGGCCCGAGACGTCCAAGAACTGGTCCTACGGCGTCGTCTTTGAACCGCAGGGCGCCTTCAAAGATTTTCGCTTCAATGTAGAATACTGGCGCATCGATAAATTCGCCCTGATCCGCAACGTGAACAACGTCCAGCAGCTCGCCAACATGGGCGACCGCGCGCCCGCCGGCAGCGTCCAGCGCAACGCGACCACCAAAGTCATCGAGCTCTTCACCTTCGCGAACTACAACGTCGGCAACGGCACCACCGACGGCTGGGATGCCTCGGTCGATTATCGCAAGGCCACCCCCATCGGGCTCTTCGCCTTCCGCGCCCGCACCACGATCACGGATCATTTGAAGCTCCCGCCCGCCATCGGTTTCCCCGCGATCGAGTATCGCGACTTTCCTAACTCGGGCGGAGTCAATCGCAGCAAAGTCAACGGCTCGATCAGTTGGTCCAACGGCCGTCACTGGCGCGCCTCGTGGACGACCGTTTATCACGGCGGCTACAAACAAGCGGGTGCCCCGGGCGATCCGATCTATCTCGGCGTCGCCAATCCCACGTTGGTCACCACGAGCACCGGCCCGCAGGGCGGCACCACCGTCGCGTTGCAGACCTACCATAACCTCAATGTAACCTACAATTTCGGCGCCAAGCACGAGCGTTCCTATTTCCGCGGCCTCTCCGTGCAGCTCACGGTCAACAACGTCCTCGACACCGAGCCGCCCTTCGACGCCGGCAACAACCGCGCCCCGTTTTTCTACAGCCGCTACGGTAATGTCCGCCTGCGCGACTACGTCCTCCGCGTGAAAAAAGACTTCTAACCCCGCGCGTCGCCCTCGCCCAACCGCAAAACCGTCCACTGCGCCCATGTCACGTTTTCTCCCCACTGTCCTCTTCGCCGCCGCCACCTCGCTCGCACTCGCGGCACCCGTGCACGCCGCCGCGGCACGCCCGCCCAACGTCGTCCTCTTCCTCGTCGATGACCTCGGCTGGCGCGATCTCGGCGTCCAAGGCAGCACCTTCCACGAGACGCCGCAGCTCGACCGTTTCGCCCGCGCCAACGTGCGGTTCACCGACGCCTACGCCCCCTGCCATGTGTGTTCGCCCACGCGCGCCAGCATCATGACGGGCAAATACCCCGCCCGGCTGCAGCTCACCGACTGGCTGCCCGGTCGCCGCGATTTCCCGTCCCAGAAATTCAAGAACGCCACCCCCCGCCCTCACCTGGCCTACGAGGAGAAATCCCTCGCCGAGGCCCTCAAGGAGCGCGGCTACGCCACCGGTCACTTCGGTAAGTGGCACCTCGGCGAGGAGCCGTCCGGACCGCTGCAGCATGGCTTCGACGTGCAGGTTCCACGGTGGAACAAGTGCTGTCCGAACAAGAGTTATCACGCGCCATTCGGCTTGGAGGGACTCAGCGATGCCCCGGGCGACTACCTGACCGATCGCCTCACGGACGAAGCCTTGAAGTATGTCGAAGAAAACAAGAACCGCCCCTTCTTCCTCTACCTTTCTCATTTCGCCCCCCACGATCCCATCCAGGGCCGCGCGGATCTCGTCGCGAAATATCAGGCCAAGTTGGACCGCAGCGCGCCCGCCAAGGGGTCGCCGTTTGTGCTCGAGGGAAATCCGGATGCGAAAGCCGCGCCCTCACGGGCTGAGTTGGATGCCCGGATCAAGGAGGAGGCCTATCAGGGATTCCGCGTGCTGCCCGATCAGACGGTCAAAATCAAACAGCATCAGGACAACCCGCAATTCGCCGCCATGGTCGAGTCCATCGACGAGAGCTTCGGGCGGGTGATCGCAAAACTCGAGGCGCTCGGCCTCAGCGAAAACACCATCGTGATTTTCACCTCGGACAACGGCGGCATGTCCGCCGCGAACTTCGGTCGTCCCGATCGCGTCGTGGCTCCGACCGCGCTCGATGCCGCCTTCGCCACCTCCAATCTCCCGCTCCGCGGCGCCAAGGGCTGGCTCTACGAGGGCGGCATCCGCGTGCCGCTCTTCATCCGCTGGCCCGGCCGCAGCGCACCCGGCACCGTCAGCAGCGTCCCGGTGATCGGCACGGACCTCTTTCCCACGATCCTCGAGATGGTCGGCGACCCCGCGCTCCCCGCGCAACACGTCGACGGCGTGAGCCTCGCCGGCCTCGTCCGCGGCGGCCCCGCGCCCGAACGTTCCGCGCTCTTCTGGCACTTCCCGCACTACAGCAATCACGGGATGCAGAGCCCCGGCGGCGCCGTCCGCCAAGGCGACTACAAGCTCCTCGAATATTTCGAAAACAATACCGTCCAGCTCTTCAACCTCCGCGACGACCTCGGCGAGCAGCGCGATCTGGCCCGCGAACAGCCCGAGCGCGTCCGCCAGCTCACCGCCTTGCTCCACCACTGGCGCCGCCAAGTCTCGGCGGCCATGATGGAGCCGAATCCGGACTACAAGGGGCAGGAGTAGGCGCTCCCCGCGCCCACGCCCGCCGTCCGCCAAGACTCCGCGCCGTCTCCCTGTTTCCCCTTCTACCCCTCGCTCCTTCGCCCGCCTCACCCCATGTCCCCTTCCGTTCCTCGCGGACTCCGCCTCAGACTCTTAACCTGCACACTCTTCACTCTAGCTACGTTCGCTCACGCCGCCGTCGAGCGCCTCAACGTTCTCATCATCACCACCGATGACATGAGTTGCGATTCCGTCGGGGTCTACGGAGCGACGCCCCGCGACCTCACGCCAAACATGGATCGTCTCGCCGGCCAAAGCCTGCGATTTGCGCACGCGTTCGTGCAGGTCGGCAACTGCATGCCTTCGCGCAACGTGATGTTCTCCGGCCGCTATCCGCACAACAACCGCGTCGAGGGCTTTTACGAAGTCCGCGATCCCGGCTACCCCGTGATGTCCGATCTCATGAAAGCCGCCGGCTACTTCACCGGCATCCGCGGCAAGGTGGACCACTCGACGCCCTACACGCCCTACCCCGGCTGGGACCTCATCCTCGACACGCTCCCCGACGGCACCGCTGCGGATCCGAAGAATCCTGAGTCGTATTGCGTCTCGACCCAGCACGGCATCGCGCGCGCGAAGCAGGCCGGCAAACCGTTTTGTTTCAACCTTAACATCTCCGATCCCCACAAACCGTTCTACAACGAGGACGGTCAACCCGAGGTCAATAAACCGAGCCGCGTCTACACGCCCGCCGAAATCACCGTGCCCGGCTTCCTCCCCGACGACCCCAAAGTGCGCGAGGAGCTTGCCCTCTACTACTCGACCGTCCGCCGCGGCGACGACTCCCTCGGCGCAATTTTCCGTGCGCTCCAGGAATCCGGCGAAGACGCCCGCACGCTCATCATTTTCCTCTCCGACCACGGCATGCCGCTGCCGTTCGCGAAGACGCAGCTCTACTTCCACAGCACCCGCACGCCGTTGATGGTGCGTTGGCCCGGCGTCACGAAACCCGCCACCGTCGACGACCGCCATCTCGTCTCCGCTGTCGATCTGTTGCCCACGCTGCTCGAAATCGTCGCCGTGCCCGCACCCGCCGGCATGGACGGCCGCAGTTTCACCCCCGTCCTCCGCGGTGAAACCCAGACCGGCCGCGACTTCATCGTCGCCGAATACAACGAGAACTACGGCGGCAATCGTCATCCGATGCGCTCGATCATCACGAAGGACTACGGCTATCTTTTCAATCCGTGGTCCAACGGCACCCGCGTGATGGACACCGCCACCAAGGGCACCGCCACCTACCGACGCATGGTCGCACTCGCGAAAACCGATCCCGCCGTCGCCGCGCGCCTCGACCTCTTCGA
>SYGN01000066.1 GCA_005799525.1 Opitutaceae bacterium
ACATCGCTTTCACATCGAGGATCACACTCATCGCCGGACTGCGAAACTGTTGCGCGAACACGATCCCCTCCGCCGCCGTGTTGATAAAATTCGTCTCCACCGGCGCCAGCGGCTCAAAGCAAATGGTCACTCCGCGCTCGGCCGCCCGCTCCACCGCCGGACGAAACACCTGCGTCGCCCAGTCCCACGCCTGCGCGGGGCTCACCCCGTCCATCACATTGCGCTGCTTGGGCGAGCCGACGACGATCGTCTTGCCTCCGAGGTCCCCGCAAAAATCCGCCAGCGCGACAAAGTAGTCAGCCGTGCGCCCCCGCACCGCCGCGTCGGGATGCGTGAGATACATGCCATCCGCCTGGACGAGCACCCAGTGGATGCCGGAAATTTCAATCCCGACGCGCGCCGCCGTGTCGCGGATCGTCCGCCGTTCGGACGCGGAAATCGCCGTGACGTATTTTCCCGACGCGCCCGGCAGAAGCGTAAACGGCGCAATCTCGATGCAGTCGTAGCCCGTTTTTTTGGCGTAGCTCATCGCGTCTTCCAGCGCCCAATTCTGAAAAATTTCATTACAGATTCCGAATTTCATTGGGCTGATCTTGCGACAAATCCCTCAAGACTCCAGCCCTCGTTTACGCCCGTCACCCTCGTTACCCTCCGTCCCGTCCCTTGTCAAAAAACCCGGAAAAAAAGTGTCCCGAATGACGTAACACTCCCCATGCAAAACGGAGTTTTTTTGGCAGAAATTATAACCTACCCATACCGGCCCCACCGGGCGGTTGGCGGGCGGCGCCGGGGCCCGGTGTCCTCGGGAGGGGTGGGCTTCCGGCCGCCGTGCAGTCGCCGTAGTTGGGCGGCAGGAAAGCCACCCCTTCACGCGAACCACCAATCGCCCGCTGCTCGCCCATCGGTCCAGCCTGCACCCACAGCGTCGCCTCCGTTAGCTTGGCCGCGCAATCCGAGGATGCCTAACCCGCACGCGTGATTTCCTGATCGCGCTCTACAGCCATTCAACCGTCGTCGGTTTTCAAACGTGAGGGTTTTGGGAGACCGCGCATTGGATACCCAAGGCCGCCATGTATCGCGCGGACTGGTCCGAGAAGCCCAACGCCCGCGCCTACACGTCCCTCGTCCTCGACCAGTGGCGGACGCGCGCCAACGGCACGACGGACTCCCAGGGCACGTGGCGCGGGCGCGGCTTCAACGGCGACTACCTCGTCACCGTCGACTTCAACGGCCAATCCTTTGAGCAAACGTTTTCCGTTCGCCCCGGTGCCCCGTCCGCCATCGTGCGCGTACCGCTGGCGGCTCCCCGCCTCACCAATCTCTCCACCCGCGCCAACGCCGGCACCGGCGACGCCACCCTCATCCCCTCTTCGTCATCGACGGCGTCGCGACGAAACGCGTCCTGCTGCGCGGCGTCGGCGCCAGCCTCGCACCGTTTGGTGTAACCGCGACGCTGGGACGCATGGAGCTCACCTTGCGCCGTAGCGACGGCACGATCGTGGCCGCCAATCGCGGCTGGGACAGCGGCACCGCCGCCAATTCCACCGCGCTCGCCAATGCCGCCGCTCGCATCGGCGCCTTCGCCCTCGCCCGCGGCAGTGCCGACACCGCCTTGCTGGTTTCGCTTCCGCCCGGTGCCTACACCGCTCCCGTCACCGCGCTCGACAGCCCTGCCGGCATCGCGCTCGTGGAAGCTTACGAAATGGACGCCGCCGAGCCTGGCCGATTCCGCAATCTCTCGACGCGCGCCCGCGTCGGCTCCGGTGAACAGGTGGCGATTCCCGGCCTCGTCATCACCGGGTCCAACACCCGCACGCTCCTCGTCCGCGCCATCGGCCCGGGGCTGAATGCGTTCGGCGTCAGTGGCACGCTCGCCAAGCCGTCGCTCGTCGTCGTGCAAGGCCAGATGCCCGTATCCGCAAAAACCGGATGGGGAACGTCCGCTGATCCCATCGCGTTCGCGGCCGCAGCCACCCGCGCCGGTGCCTTCGCCCTCGAGCCCGGCCAAAGCGACGCCACCTTGCTCGTCACGCTGTCCGCGGGTGCCTATCAATCCTTGCATAAGTTCGTGCACGAGTTCGATTGACGCTCGATGGATTTCTTTTTCGCAGCTTCCGCTTTTTATCCGATTCTTGGTGATACTGGAACGTAACGCAGAACCTGATCCCAGCGGTGTTTCGGCCAGACTCTCAGCCGTTTCATAAATTGAGGCAGGAAGATTTAACTGGTAGGAAAATTTCTCTGAGAAAAACCGAATCTTCAGAGGCTGATTTGGTCATTCAGCGTCATCCGAGGCGCCGTGATCCGGGGAGGACGGAACGTGAAATGAGAACCCGTGATTGGAAGAATTTCCGTGGTTTGGGAAATTTTCCTGCCAATAAAATTTTCCTACCCCTCTTCGGCAACTTTCCAGGCGGGAAAAACCGGTCGGTTCAAAGATGTGCATGAACCTATGCAAGGATTGATACACTGTCCAAGTCTCCGGCACCGACGGCGGCGCCGGCGTGGTGCTCATCGAGATCTACGCCCTGAGCAACTGAGCGAACCAAAGGAACGATTGTGCCTCAGAATGAGTAGAGCTCGAAATCTTTTCGTTCCGGAACGGCGCAACGTTCGCCCGCCCCGCCCCTCTCTCTCGCGTTGGCCGTCGCAGTTCCCGCCTGCGGATAATACCCATCGCCCATGCTTTGGGATTCTCGGGCGAGCGGGATCGCAAGGTGGGCGGGCCCGTCCCGGTACCCGCTGAGACACGGATCAAGGCGGGAGCAGGTCTGCATTCCTCCGACCCCATTCCTCTGATCTCACACTGGGCCGCTCACAGGGAAATCCATGGGGCAGAGGAATCGGGTCAGGGGAATCGAGGCAGGGACGAGGCCACTCCTTCCGGAATTTTTATGACCGCCCCATTGTTCGATACCATCCGGGCAAACGTTGCGGAGCGAGAACGATTAGGAGAACGAAGCACGAGAGAAACATGGGGCAGAAAGATCAGCGGGCACGGGTTGCGGAAGTCGGAATTATTGACCGCGGATTACCCGGATGCACACGGATTAAAGCAGGAGTTGAACCGCTAATTTTCGCTCATTTTTCGGTCTCGGAAGAGTCACCTGATCGGTGAATCAAAAAGAGCGACGCAGCAGGATTTTCTCTACGTTCCAGTGCCGTCTCTGCGATGCAAACGGATTGGCTTGGGCCGCATAAGCGGAGAGGGCACCGCAGAGACGGGAGAATCCGCCGCAGAGGAGGCGAGGAACCCGAATGCTTCCCCCACCCCCCTATCAAAAACCCGTCAAAAAACCCCCATTGACGCCCCGCTGCCACCGATAAGAAGATGACAACTCATCCAGACACCCGACCCGCTGACACGACCACAGCAATGACCCGCCCCCTTGCCTTTCCTGCCGTCACCGCCTGGGGTTTCGCCACCCTCGCACTTCTGTTGGGCGGGGTCCGGTCGCACGCGGCCTCGCTCGTCTCCCACGCCCCACCAGGCACCGCATCGTTCATCGAAAAACACTGCGCCAGTTGTCATGACGACGTGGAGAAAAAGGGCGGCCTGAATCTGACGGCCCTGACCTTCTCGCCCGGCGACCCGAAAAATTTCAACACGTGGGTGAGGGTCTTCGATCGCGTGGCCGATGGCGAAATGCCGCCGAAAAAAAAGCCGCGCCCAGAGGCCGCCGAGTTGACGGCGTTCACCCAGGGACTTTCGAAAACCATCGTGAGCGCTGAGCAGACCCGCGTCGCCACCGAGGGCCGTGCGACGCAACGTCGTCTCAACCGCTTCGAATACGAAAACGCCCTGCGCGACCTGCTCCACGCACCGTGGCTGCAAGTGAAGGACTCGCTCCCGGAAGACGGGGAAGCGTTTCGTTTCAACAAAGTCGGCGATGCTCTCGACATGTCGTACGTCCAGATGAACCGCTACCTCGCCGCCGCCGATTACGCGCTGCGTCAGGTCATCGCCCCGCAGGTCGAACGTCCGCAGCCCAAGGTCACCCGCTACTACGCGCGCGAGCAGCGCAGTTTTATGGGGCCAATGAAATTCTCAGTTTTCAACTCTTCCCCCGAACGCGCGTCGTTTCCGATGCTGGGCGACCGACCGCAACCGGACGTGCGCGCCGCCAAAGCCCCGGCCACCGTCGGCGCGGCCGACCCCGCCAACCGCGACTTGGAAGCCGTCGGTGTAGTCGCGAGCAACTACGAGCCCATCGAGCCGAAATTCAATCAGTTCAAAGCCCCTCTGGCCGGCCGTTACAAAATCCGTTTCAACACGTTTTCCGTGTGGGTCGGCCCCGGCAAAGCCGTGCCCGGCAAAGACGGCAAAGTACCGGCGCCCTCTGTCGTAAAGTGGTGGATACCTGACCTCGACGATGTCACGGCTGGCCGCCGCTCCGAGCCCGTCACCATTTACTCCGAAACCCCGCCCCGCCTCCTCCGCCACCTCGGAAATTTCGACGCCCAGCCCACGCCCGCCGTCAACGAACTCGACGTGTGGCTCCTCGCGGGCGAAACGATCCGGCCGGACCCGTCCCGGCTCTTCCGCTCCCGGCCCGGCGCCACCCGCTGGCAAAATCCGCTCGCGGAAAGAGACGGCCAGCCCGGCGTCGCCTTTCGTTGGCTCGAAGTCGAAGGCCCGCTCGTCGACGAGTGGCCGTCGGCCGGACACCGTTTGCTCTTCGGGGATTTGCCGATGAAGCCGATCGAGAAACCCACCGCCGGCACCGCGCCCGTCGAGGTCACGTCGGCCGATCCGGCCAAGGACGCCGCGCGCTTGCTGAAGGCCTTTCTCGAACAAGCCTATCGTCGGCCCGTCGCGCCGGGCGAAGTGCCGCGATTTCTCCCGGTGGTCGCGGGCGTCTTGAAATCGGGCGGCACCTTCGCCGATGCCATGATCACCGGCTATACGGCGGTGTTGTGCTCGCCGGAATTTGTCTGCCTCGAGGAAAAACCCGGCAAACTCGACGACTACGCCGTCGCGTCGCGCCTCGCATTTTTCCTGACCAACTCCGCCCCCGATGCCGAGCTGCGCTCCCTCGCCGCCCAAGGAAAACTCCGCCAACCCGCCGTGCTCCATGCCCAAACCGAGCGCCTGCTCACCGGTCCGAAGTCGCCTCAGTTCGTGAATGCGTTTCTCGATTACTGGCTCGACCTGCGAAAGACGATGGGCACCGCGCCGGACTCCTCCCTCTACGACGACTACTATCTCGACGACCTGCTCACCGAATCGGCGCAGGCGGAGACGCAGAGCTTCTTCGCCGAGCTCGTCCGCGCCGATTTGCCCACGCGCAATATCGTCGCGTCCGATTTCGTCATGGTGAACGGACGTCTCGCGCAACACTACGGCCTGCCCCCCGTCGAGGGCGTGGCGCTTCGTCGCGTGACCATCCCCGTCGACAGCCCACGCGGCGGCCTCATGACCCAAGCGAGCGTCCTCAAAGTCACCGCCAACGGCACGACGACCTCGCCGGTGATTCGCGGCGCGTGGGTGCTGGAGCGCATTTTCGGTCAGCCGCCCGCCCCGCCCCCTCCGAGTGTGCCCGCCGTCGAACCGGACATCCGCGGCACGACCACCATTCGCCAGCAACTTGAGAAACACCGCGACGTGGAATCCTGCGCCGTGTGCCATAACAAGATCGATCCACCCGGCTTCGCCTTGGAGAGCTTCGATGTCATGGGCGGCTGGCGCGACCGCTACCGCGCGGTGGGCGACGGGGCGCCACCGGAAAAAGGTTTCGGCCACGGTGGCCAAAAATTCGTCTTCCATCAGGCCCTCCCTGTCGATCCCAGCGGCGAAATGGCCGACGGCCGGAAGTTTGCCGACATCCGCGAATTCAAGCGTCTCCTGCTCACCGACGAAGCCCAACTCGCCCGCAATCTCGCCAAGCAACTCACCGTTTATGCGACCGGTGCTCCCGTGCGTTTCGGTGATCGCGCCCACATCGAAAAAATCCTCCAACGCGCGAGCGCGAGCCACTACGGCGTGCGTACGCTCATCCACGAACTCGTCCAAAGTGACCTCTTCCTGCATAAGTAAGCGCCCGCTTGCGGGCTCCTCCCTCCGGCTCAACCTTCTCTTCGATCCATCGCCCGCCAGCGGGC
Organism: Opitutaceae bacterium; assembly: GCA_005799525.1. Classification (GTDB taxonomy): domain Bacteria; phylum Verrucomicrobiota; class Verrucomicrobiia; order Opitutales; family Opitutaceae; genus GAS368. The sequence goes on from SYGN01000066.1 coordinate 6,103, forward strand.
TCCTACCTCCGATCCCTCGCTCTCTGATCCATCGCTCTTCGATCCATCGCCCGCAAGCGGGCTCCTACCTCCGGCTCCTCCCATGCCCTCCACCCGTCCTTCTGCCCACATCGCCACGCAGCGCGCCGTATCCCGCCGGCAATTTCTCCGCGGTGCCGGCATCGTCATGTCGTTGCCCTTCCTCGACTCGATGCTGCCGGCCTTCGCCCGAGCTGCAAACGGCGGCGCACCGACCGGAGCGAACGCGAAGCCGCGCCGGATGCTGGGCATCTGCAATAATCTTGGCCTGCTCACCGATCAATTTTTCCCCAAGGACGCCGGTCGCAACTACACCCTCTCGCCCTACCTCCAAGGCCTCGCGGCGCATCGCAACGATTTCAGCGTTTTCAGCGGCGTCTCCCATCCGAACGTCGATGGCGGCCACCCGGCGGACATCTGTTTCCTCACCGCCGCGCCGCATCCCGGCAGCGGTTCGTTTCGCAATACCATCTCCCTCGACCAACACATCGCCGAACAGATCGGCGTCCACACACGCTTTCCATCGCTCACGCTCGGCGTAAACACCCGCTCACGCAGCCTCTCCTGGACCGGCACCGGCGCCGCCATCCCGCCCGAGGACAAAGCCGCCGATGTCTTCAAGCAACTGTTCATCCAAGGCTCGCCCGCACAGGTCGCCGCCCAGATCCGAAAACTGGATACCGGCCGCAGCATCCTCGACACCGTCGCCGGCCAGGCCAAGGAACTCCAGCGCAGCGTGACCGCCCGCGACCGTGACCGCCTCGACCAATATTTCACCAGCGTCCGCGACCTCGAGCACCGCCTGCAGGCGTCGCGCGGCTGGGAAAGCAAACCGAAGCCCGTCGTCTCGGCCCCCGTGCCGATCGATCCGGCGAATCCCGCGGCCTACATGGAAAAGGTGAAAGTCATGTATGATCTGGCGCGCCTCGCCTTCGAGACCGACTCCACCCGCTCGATCACGCTCATGCTCGATAGCGTCAGCACGCCCGTGATCGACCTCGCTGACGCCGCCATCACGGATGGCTACCACAACCTCTCTCACCACGGAAAATCGGAGGCGAAACGCTCGCAGCTCCAAACCATCGACCAGTGGCACATGAAGCTGCTCGCTAAATTACTTTCCGACTTGAAGGCCGTGCGCGAAGGCGAGGACACCCTGCTCGACCGCACCATGGTCCTCTATGGATCCAACTTCGGCGACGCCAACGCCCACACCTGTTTCAATCTGCCGACGCTCCTCGCCGGCGGCGGCTTCCGCCACGGTCAGCACCTCGCGTTCGACAAACAGCGCAACTACCCGCTCCCCAATCTCTACGTTTCAATGCTCCAGCGCATGGGCGTGGAATCAGACAAGTTCGCCTCCTCGACCGGCACGATGAAGGGACTGGAACTCGCGTGAGCGCAGCGCCTTTTTCATCCGGAGCGCTGCCGCTTGCCGGCACGCCGCCCCACGGCAAGCCGCCGCAGTTATCATCTCGGTCGCAGGAGCGCTTAACGACCAGCGTCGGCCCTACGCGATTGCTCCTCACCGGCGTCGCCCTCGTCGCCCTTCTCACCCCCGCTTTTTCCGCCGCACCCGCTTTCGACGCGTCCGCCTTCACGACGAAATATTGCGCGAGCTGCCACGACGACGTGGAGAAAAAAGGCGGTCTCGACCTCACCGCGCTCACCTTCAAAGCCGGGGACCGCGTGAATTTTTCTCAATGGGTCAACGTCCACGACCGTCTCCAGGCCGGCGAGATGCCGCCGAAGGAAAAGAAAAATCGGCCCGCACCCGCCGAGCTCGCGGCCTTCCTCCAGAGTCTCGCCACTACCCTCACAACGGCCGAAAAAGAAACCGTCGCCCGCGAGGGTCGCGCCACCCAGCGCCGACTCAACGGCTACGAATACGAAAACGCCCTGCGCGATCTCCTCTCGGCACCGTGGCTCCAAGTGAGAGCCCAGTTTCCCGACGATGGCGAGGCCGCACGCTTCAACAAAATCGGCGACGCCCTCGACGTCTCCCACGTCCATCTGACGCGCTACATGGGCGCCGCAGACTACGCGATGCGCGAGGCGATGGCGGTCGCGTTCGACCGCCCACCCACGACGACCACCCGCTACTACGCGCGGGATCAACGCACGCTCACCAGCAAGTTGACGGGCAGCATTTTCAACTCCTCGCCGGATCGGATGACTTATCCCGTCGTCGGCCTCACCACCGCCCAGCCCGATGTGCGCTGGCTGCGTGCGCCGCTCTCCGACCCGCAGACCCGCGAGGAAGAGGCCATGGCGTGGGTCTCGAGCAACTACGTGACCGGATTCACGTATCGCTGGGACGGATTCCGCGCGCCGGTCGCCGGCCGGTATCGGGTCACGTTTAGCGGCTACACGCTCTGGGTACCCCCGGGCGGCATCCAACAAAGATTCTCCGGAGAAAAAGACAAAGTCGGCAAGCCCTCGGCCCCGAACCTGCGCGTCGGCGACTACGATCATCCGCAACCCGGCCGCCGGGACGAACCCATCACCGTCTACACCCGCAACGGTCTCCTCAATCGTCGCGTCGGCTCATTCGATCTCACACCCGAGCCCGCCATTCACGACATCGGCGAGGTCTGGCTCAACGCCAACGAGACGCTCGTGCCCGACGCTTCACGATTCTACCGATCGCGGCCCAATCCAGGAGCAGGTTTCGTGAACCCACTGATGACGCCCGACGGCGCGCCCAGCGTGGCGTTTCGCTGGATGGAAATCGCCGGCCCGCTCTCCGACGAGCACTCGACCGCGGGCTACCGGCTCCTTTTCGGCGATCTCCCACTCGCGAAGGCGCAGAGCGGCGCGCCCGGCGTTTCCCTGTCCGTGGTTGATCACAAAGATAAGCCCGAGGAGGGCCGCAACGCCGGCCGCCGGGTCGCCGCGCTCCACGACGTCACCGTCGATGTCGTCTCGAAAAATCCGCAACAAGACGCGGCGCGCTTGATGCGCGCCTTCGTCCAACGCGCCTATCGCCGACCGATCGCGGATGCCGACGTGCAGCGGTTCCTCACCCTCGTCCACGAGCGCCGCGCGGCTGGTCTGAGCTTCGCCGAGTCGATGCTCGCCGGCTACACCGCCGTGCTCGCGTCGCCGGGCTTCGTGTTTCTCGATGAAAAACTGGGCCGCCTCGACGACTACGCCCTCGCCACTCGCTTGGCGCTTTTGCTGTGGAACTCGCCGCCCGACGATGCGCTGCGCGCCCACGCCTCGCAGGGCACCCTCCGCAAACCCGCTGTGCTTCGCGCTGAAACCGAGCGCCTGCTCGCCGACCCGAAGGCGCAGCGTTTCCAGGAAGCGTTTCTCGATTACTGGCTCGACCTCCGAAAAATGGAGGATTCCACGCCCTCCACCACTCTCTACAACGACTACTACCTCGACGACGCGCTCGCCGAGGCCGCCCTGTTGGAGACGCAACTTTACTTCGCCGAGATGCTGCGCCGCGACTTGCCCGCACGCACCGTCGTCGATTCCGACTTCACCTACGTCAACGAACGTCTCGCCGTCCATTACGGCATCCCGGGAGTGAAGGGCGTCGCCATGCGCCGCGTGTTGCTCGCAGCCGACAGTCCGCGCGGCGGCCTCATGACCCAGGCCAGCGTGCTCAAAATCACGGCCAACGGCACGACCACCTCGCCCGTGCTCCGCGGAAAGTGGATCATGGAACGTATCCTCGGAATCGATATCCCGCCGCCGCCGCCCGTCGCCGCCGTCGAGCCCGACATCCGCGGGGCCGTGACGATTCGCGAGCAACTCTCCAAACACCGCGAAGACGCGAGCTGCGCCGCGTGTCACCGCAAGATGGACCCGCCCGGCTTCGCCCTCGAAAGTTTCGATGTGATGGGCGCGTGGCGTGATCGCTATCGTGGCGCCGACGAAACCAAGCCCGCGCTCAAGGGCCTCGGCAAGAACGGGCACCCCTTCGCGTTTCAGCTCAGTCTGCCGGTGGATGCAACCGGCGAGCTGCCCGACGGCCGGCCGTTTCAGGACATCCGCGATTTCAAGCGCCTCGTGCGCGCAGAAGACGCGCTGCTCGCGCGTAACCTCGCCCGCCAACTGCTGATTTTTGCCACGGGCTCACCGGTGCGGTTCGGTGACCGCGGCGAAATCGAAGCCATCCTCCAACGCACCCGCGCCCAAAACTATGGTCTGCGGAGCCTCGTGCGCGAGGTTGTGCAGAGCCCGCTTTTCCTAAACAAATAACCGGTAGCAAGCGATCCTCGGACATCCGCCCATCTCTCCAACCATCGCCCGCCAGCAGGCTCCCCCCACAATCCACACGCCGCCATGCACTCACCCTCGCCCCGCCGCTCCGCGTTTATCGCAAGCCGCCCCACCCTCTCCCGCCGGCAGTTTCTGCGGAGCACCGGCATCGTCCTTTCGCTCCCGTTGCTCGACTCGGTGTTGCCCACCTTTTCTCGCGCCGCCTCCGCCGCGGCCGCGAAAAAGCCGCGCCGCCTGCTCGCCATCTGCAATAACCTCGGCCTGCTCCCCGATCAGTTTTTCCCCACTCAGACCGGCCGCGGCTACGCGCTCTCGCCCTACCTCCAACACCTCGCGCACCATCGCGACGATTTTACGGTGTTCAGCGGCGTGTCACATCCCGACGTGGACGCCGGTCATCCAGCCGACGTATGCTTCCTCACTGCGGCGCCGCATCCCGGCAGTGGCGGTTTCCGCAATACCATCTCCCTCGATCAATACATCGCGGAACGCATCGGCCACGAAACGCGTTTCCCGTCGCTCACTCTCGGGGTAAATGTCCAGCAGGGTCAGCGCAGTCTCTCGTGGACGGCTTCGGGCGCCATCATCCCGTGCGAGGAAAAACCATCGGACGTGTTTCGCCGGATGTTCGTGCAAGGTTCTCCGGCCGAAGTCGCCGCGCAGCTAAACAAACTTGAACGCGGGCAGAGCATCCTCGACGCCGTCGGCAGCCAGGCGAAAGACCTCCAACGCGGCGTGACCGCGCGCGACCGTGATCGGCTCGACCAATATTTCACCAGCGTGCGCGACCTCGAGCAGCGCATGCAGATGTCCCGCGCGTGGGAACACACTCCGCGCCCCGTCGTTCACGTTCCCGAGCCGCTCGATCCCGCCAGCCCGAAAGCCTACATGGAAAAGGTGAAGCTCATGTATGACATGGCGCGCCTCGCGTTTGAAACCGACTCGACCCGCTCGATCTCGCTCCTGCTCGACAGCGTCAGCTCGCCCGCGATCGAATTCGGCGACCATAAACTGAGCGACGGCTACCACAACCTCTCGCACCACGGAAAATCCGAGGCGAAACTCAGCCAACTCAAAACCGTCGACGAGTGGCATATGAAACTCCTCGCCCAACTCTTCACCGAGCTGAAATCGATCCAGGAAGACGGCGAACCGCTCCTCGACCGCACGATGATTCTTTACGGGTCCAATCTCGGCAACGCCAACACCCACGTGACGACGAACCTGCCGACGCTGTTCGCCGGCGGCGGTTTCCGCCACGGTCAACACCTCGGCTTCGACAAAGAGCACAATTACCCGCTGCCGAATCTTTTCGTCTCCATGCTCCAGCGGATGGGGATTGAAACCGATAAGTTTGCCTCCGCGACCGGCACGATGCGCGGATTGCAGATGACCTGAGGTCGTTTGAAGAAAATCTTCGCCGCACGTCCGCGTGGGGCGGCCTTGCCGCCAGCCACCCGGCGCTAGCTTGCGACGATCCCGCCAAAGGTCCTCGCTGAGCTCGCGCCAATAATCGTCGTCTCTAAACCGTTCCGCATGGACTCGCGCGCAGACCCGGACTGTTCTGTGCAGCGAAGCACGCACCACCCTCACCGCCGTGCCCAACGTTTAAGCGCCGCCGAAAACCATCGATCCCATCCCCATGAAACCTCGCCATACCCTCCTGCTCATCGCGTCCCTCCTATCCGTCTCCGCCGCCGAAATCCCCTCGGCCGAATGGCAGATCAAAACGGCCGTCCTCGCCGCGCCCAAGGCGCAACAAGACGCGGCCACCGTCCTCGGCTACGACTCCAGCGGCGCACTGGCGACGCTCCGCCTGGGCACAAACAATCTCATCTGCCTCGCCGATGATCCGAAACAAAACGGCTTCAACGTCTCCTGTTATCACAAGGATTTGGAGCCGTTCATGGCCCGCGGCCGCGAGCTGGCGGCCCAAGGAAAAAAAGCCGTCGAAATCACCAAGATCCGCGAGGAGGACGTGAAGTCAGGCAACTTGAAGATGCCGGACCGGGGCGTCCTCAATGTCACCACCGGCACGCACGACGCCGCGACCGGCGAAGTGACCGAACTCTACACGCGCTACGTCGTCTACATTCCGTATGCCACCCCCGACACAACCGGCATTCCCCTCGCCCCCGCCACCCCGGGCGGCCCTTGGATCATGGACGCGGGCACCCATCGCGCCCACATCATGATCAACCCGCCGAAGCCGAAATAAAGAACGGAGCAGCTGTTTGTCGCCTCCTCAATTCGATGTCGCTGCGAGCGTGAGCGAGTGGTTTCGGAGCAAGTCGTTCGCAGTCTGCTCGCTCGCACTCGCGGCTACGCCCACCGAGCCAATGCGAGCCGCGGGGTAGCGGCTTATCACTTATGAACTGGGAAGAAAAATATCAAACCGGGGAAGTGTTCTGGGATCGCGGCGCGCCCTCGCCGCCCCTCTCACAATACTTGGAGCGTCATCCCGTGCAGGGTCGCGCCTTGGTCCCGGGCTGCGGTCACGGGCACGAGGTATCACTCGCGGTGCAACACGGCTTGGATGCGACAGGCCTGGATATCGCCCCGACGGGGGTGGCCGCCGCCCGCGCGCTGTATCCGCTCCTCGCGGACCACATTATCGTCGGAGATGTGTTCAATCCGGCGGCAGAACTGCGCGGGGGCTTCGACGTCGTTCTGGAGCACACCTGCATGAGCGGCCTGCATCCGTCGCTGCGCGCCAGCTACCGGCGCGGCATCGACCTCACGCTGCGCCCCGGCGGTTTGCTGATCGGCGTGTGGTTCATCAATCCCGATCTTGATCCAGGAGAGGAGGGTCCACCCTTCCCTTTCAGCGTCATCGCCCTGACCGCGCTCTTTGCAGATGGCTACGCAATCGTGGACGACTACGTGCCGGACGTGTCCTTCACCGGCCGCGAAGGCCGCGAGCGCGTGCGCGTCCTCCGGCGGTTGGCGTGATCACAGAAATGGATCAAAGTCGGGCTGGCGCTTACCGCCATGCCGCGTTTTTCCGTCGCGGCGCGGCACAGCCGTACGCCATGGCCCGACACTCGACCGCAGCGTTTGGCTGAGTCCGTTGACTGAGCCGCGGTCGACGAAACCGATTCGCGAGCGCCGCAGGCAACGGAGAGTCGCCCCTTGTTTCTTGGCTCGGGTTCGACCGAGATCCGCACCGCCGTGCTTTTTAGACCCGCCGACCAACGTGGGTGCGATGTCGCCCGTGCGCGCGACATATTTTTTCGCGCCGCGCCGCCCGCGAGCCGCCGTCAAATCAGCTCATGCCTCGCCGCCGTTAGGGGACGGCGCGGCGCGAGCTCGCAACTAAACTGGATGAAGTCTCAGTCTGCCATCGCCACCAGGACAATCGCAGACGCAACGGCGGAATTCCGCGCGTGCAGGCCTGAATCACCCGAAAGTCAGCGCAATCGACCGACCGACCGAGCTTCGCAAAGGGCGCGCGCCGGCGGTCGGTAAATTTCGCCGCCGACAAGGCAGGGTTTGTCGATCGGCCGCGCCCGGATTTGAACCAATCCGCGCAAACTCACTCCCCCATGTTTTTCGTATCCAGCACTCGACGACCCATCATCAGCCCCGTCACCACGCGCGACGGCCGCACGCTCGCCGGCAACGCCGCCGCCGAAGAGGCCCGGCAACTCACACTCCGTCTCATCTCTCCGGACACCGTCATCGCAAAAGCAGATCTCATCTCCCGCCAGAAATCACCGCTTTCGATCACGCCCGAAGGCATCCTCAAATCGCTCACGAACGACGAGGTCCGCGACCTCTTCGCCTACCTTCCCACCCCCGCACGAGTACCCTTGCCAAAACCCTAATTACCGGCATCGACACGGGACCGCGTCGCGTCGTAGCGGCGCGCCTTTCCGAGCGTCGCCCTTACCCCTCTCTCATGAGCGTTCTCCACCCACTGACCTGCCTGGCGCTCGCCTGCCTCGTCACCGCCTCGGCCGCCGATCTCGCCCCGCGCCGCCCCAACATCCTCTGGCTCGCCGGAGAAAATCTCGCGCACGACCTCGGTTGCTACGGGGAGAGGGACGTTCGCACGCCCCACCTTGACCGGCTCGCGGCTGAAGGCGTGCGTTACACCAACGTCATCGCGACCAATCCCACCTGCGCACCCAGCCGCTCCGCGTTTTTCACCGGTATGTATCAGACGACCACCGATACACACCCCATGCGCTCGCATCGCACCGACGCTTACCGACTGCCCGAAGGCGTGCGGCCTGTGACCCACCGCCTCCGCGACGCCGGGTATTTCACCGCCAACCTCAAAACCCTCGACGGAAAAGAAATCGGCACCGGCAAACTCGATCTGAACTTCGTCAACGAAGGCCCCATCTACCACGAGGGCTCCAGCGACTGGTCCGCGCTGCCGAAAGACCGCCCGTTCTTCGCCGTCGTCAATGCCATGGAGTCCGAATACGACATCTACGACCGCCAGACGTGGAAACACGCGCGCGCAGAATGGGTCGGCGAGCGGGAGCACGAGAAGATCGCCACCCCCGCCAACGTCACGCCGCCGCCCTATTACCCCGCTCACCCCGTCGTGCGCGAAGAATGGGCGCGCTACCTCAATTCTGTTTCGGGCATGGACAAACGCTTCGGCCTTGTGCTCGAAAAACTCCGCGCCGCGGGCCGCGAGGACGACACCGTGATCATCTTCTTCGGCGACAACGGCCGCCTCGAGCCCCGCGGGATCCACTGGTGTTACGACAGCGGGCTGCGCGTGCCGCTCATCATACGCTGGCCGAAGAATTTTCCCGCTCCCGCCCGCTACGCGCCCGGCACCGTGAACGACGAAATGGTCAGCCTCCTCGACCTCACCGCCACCACCCTCGCCGCCGCGAACGTCCCGCGCCCGCTGTTGATGCAGAGCCACAGCCTCATCGGCGAGCGGACCACTCCGCCGCGCAACTACGCATTTGCCGCGCGCGACCGCATCGACGAAACCGAGCAGCGCATCCGTTCCGTGCACGATCCGCGCTTCCACTACATCCGTACGCTCAGCACCGGCCCGACGTTCTCCTCGCTCAACCGCTACAAGGAAAAATGTTTCCCGATCTATCCGCTCATGCGCCAGCTTTTAGCCGAGGGAAAACTCACCGGCGCGCCCCTGGAGCTCATGCAGCGCACTGGCCCGGGCGAAGAACTCTATGACCTCCGCTCCGACCCGCACGAAATCAAGAACCTCGCCGCGTCCACTCAGCCCGAGCATCGCGAAGCGCTCATCCGCCTGCGCGCCGCCCTCGACACGTGGATGGTCGAAACCGGCGATCGCGGCCACCTCCCCGAGCCCCGCGATATCGTCGCCCCGTTCACGAAAGAAATGCACGACTGGTTCGGCACCCCCGCCTGGGCGCAGTCGCAGTCGGGCGCGGCCCCAGCCCCGGCTTCCGCTCCCGCACCCACGCGGCGATGAACGTATCCGCGTTCCCCGTCCGACGCCTTGCTCCCGCAGTGATCTTTGGCGGCCCTGCCCGCACCGGCTTCACGGCTTGACGCGATTTTTTTGTCTAACACGATGTTAGACATGAAGAGCGCCAGCATCCGCACCGTGCAGCATCAACTCGCCGCGATGATCGCCGAGGTCGAAACGCGCGGCGAAATTGTGATCACGCGGCACGGTCGCCCGGTGGCCCGTCTGTCTCCGGTTGCCCCGGACAACGGCTCGCCCGCAGCGGCCGGTTCTCCCGCCGCCATCCGCAGCTATTGGCGCCGCCGTCCGCTCCCGCCCGCCGTGCAATCGACCGTCACGCACGACGAACTCGTCGCTGACAGTCGCGGTCCGGTATGAGTGCGACGGCCTACGCCGGCACCAGCCTGCTGGCCTCGCTCTACCTGGCCGATGCCAATACCCCGGCGGCGCTGGCGGCCGTCTCCGCCGCCGGCGCGCCGCTCCTGTTGACCTCGTGGCAGCAGTTCGAATTGGAAAACGCATTCCAACTTCGCCTGTTTCGCCGCGAATCCACCCGCGCCGACCTTGCCAGTGCCGAGACCCATCTTATCCATGATATTTCTGCCGGCATGGTCGCCGTCGTTGCTCTGCCCGTGGCGTCCGTCCTGCCGATCGCCCGTCAGCTGACCGCGCGCCATACGGCCCTCGTCGGCACCCGGGCCTTCGACATTTTCCACGTCGCCGCCGCGCTTCAGCTCAAAGCGACTCGCTTTCTCACGTTGGACACGCGCCAGCGCGCGCTCGCCCGCGCCGCCGGCTTGCGAACCACATAGTTCGACCCGCGCCACCATTCAACCACACGTCCCTTTACCCATCCTCCAAGCGCTTCTCCTCCCCATGTCCGCCTTCTCCGATCCGCTCCGCGATGCCCGCGAAAAATCCGGTGTTCTCAAGTGCCCGTTCCACGGCGAGGACATCACCATGATCCTCCGCCACGAAAATGTGCGCGAGGCCGCCAAGGATTGGCAGACCTTCAGCTCCGATGCGCCCTTCCGCGTGCCGATTCCTTCCGAGGAAAAAGTGCGCTCCATGCGCCAGCTGCCCATCGAGACCAACCCGCCCGAACACGGCGACTACCGCGCCATCGTCGAACCGTTCTTCGCTCGCGCCAAAGACCCCGCCGTGATCGCGCAGGTTGAGGCGTTGATCGACGGCCTCCTCACCTCAGCTCTCGCCCGTGAGTCCATCGAGATCGTCAACGAGTTCGCCCTGCCCGTGCAGTCCCGCGCCCTGACCTATCTGCTCAACGTGCCCGCCTCCGAGGGAGAACTCTGGATCGGCTGGGGCATCCACGTGTTCAAGGTCACCGGCGGTGAATTCAAAACCGGCAACGTCCTCGAAGACTACCTCCACCGGAAATTCGACGCCGCCCAGGCCAACCCCGGCGCAGATTTTTTCAGCGCGCTCACGCAAGCCACTTATCGCGACCGCAGCCTCACCCGCGAAGAAATGATGGGCTTCGCCAACCTCGCCTTCGCCGGCGGCCGCGACACCATCATCCACACCATCTCCTGCGCCCTCGGCCATCTCGCCGAACACCCCGAGGACCTCGAGTATCTCCGCGCCGACCCCAAGCGCACCACCCTCGCCAGCGAAGAATTTTTCCGCGTGTTCATGCCGCTCAATCATATCGGCCGCGTATGTCCGGTCGACACCGACGTCCACGGCATCCCCGTCAAAGCCGGCGAACGCATCTCGCTCGCGTGGGCCTCTGCCAATTTCGACGCCGCCATCTTCCCCGCGCCCCACAAAGTGCGCCTTGATCGAAAACCCAATCCCCACCTCTCCTTCGGCTTCGGCACCCACCTCTGCCTCGGCGCCCCGCACGCACGCCTCATTCTCCGCACCCTCCTTCGCCTCTGCTGCGAACGCGTAAAAGCCATCACGATCCTCCAAGCGACCCATCACGTCGAACGCGAAGCCACCTTCGACCGCACGCTCGGCTATGACGCGCTGACCGTAAAGCTCACCGCCCTCTAATCTCCGCCAACGCAGGATCACGCGACCCCATCTCGCGAAAAAACCCCTCAGAAAAGTGTCACGCATGACGTGACACTCCCTCTCAAAATGAGCATTTTTTTGGCAGAATAAATAGCGCGATCTTTTGTCGATCGGGACCTTCCCCCCTTGCCGCTTGAAACCGCTGCGCCTCGCCTTTGTCATTCTCCCGTCCCGTCAACCACCTCCCCCCGCGCCATGAAACCCTGCCTTTTCCTCCGCCTCGCCTTCGTCTTCGCGTTACTTACCCCGTTCCTGTCGTCGACCGCTGCCCAACCGAACATCGTCATTTTCTACGCCGACGACCTCGGCTGGGGCGAACTCGGCTGCCAGGGCTTCACCAAAGACATCCCGACCCCGCACATCGATTCGCTCGCAAAAAACGGCCTTCGCTTCACCAACGGCTACGTCGCCGCGACGTATTGCAGCCCGTCGCGGGCCGGCCTCATGACGGGCCGCTACCCCACGCGCTTCGGCCACGAGTTCAACACCGTCGCCAACACCGTAGGCCTGCGTGCCGACCAGACCACGATCGCGACGCGACTGAAAACGCTCGGCTACGCCACGATCGCCGTCGGCAAGTGGCATCTCGGCAACCAACCCGAAAATCGCCCCACCAAGCGCGGCTTCGACGAATTCTACGGCACGCTCAACAACACGCCATTTTTCCACCCGACCAACTTCATCGACTCGCGCATTTCCAACGACGTGCGCGAAGTCACCGACGACACGTTTTACACCACCGACGCCTTTGCCGACCGCTCGCTCGACTGGCTGGAGAAAAACAAAAACAAGCCGTGGTTCCTCTACCTGCCCTTTAACGCTCAGCACGCGCCGCTGCAGGCACCGAAAAAATATCTCGAGCGCTTCCCGAAAATCACCGACGAAAAACGCCAGCTGTTCGCCGCGATGCTGGCCAGCATGGACGATGCGATCGGCCGCGTCATGGGGAAAATCCGCGCGCTCGGCCAAGAGGAAAACACGCTGGTGTTTTTTATCGCCGACAACGGCGGCCCCACCGCGAGCACGACCTCCGGCAACGGCCCGCTCCGCGGCTTCAAGATGACCACTTTCGAGGGCGGCCCGCGCGTCCCCTTCATCGCCCAGTGGAAAGGTAAAATCCCCGCCGGCAAAACCTACGACCTCCCGGTCATGAATCTTGATGTGCTGCCCACCGCCATCATCGCCGCCGGCGGCAAGACCGATCCGTCCTGGCAACTCGATGGAGTCGACCTGATGCCCTACCTCACGGGCAAACAAACCTCGCGCCCCCATCAAACGCTCTATTGGCGCTACGGCCCACAATGGGCCATCCGCCACGGCGACCTGAAACTCGTCGTCTCCAAAGGCGGCAGCGGCCAACCGGAACTCTACGACCTCGCCATCGATATCGGTGAATCAAAGGACCTCGCGTCCGCCCAGCCCGCGAAAGTGAAAGAGCTGCAAGTCCTCTGGGATAAATGGAGCGCCGAGCAAGCCCGCGCCAGCACCCCCGACGCCGGCGGCGGCGCCACGAAAAAGAACAAAAAGCAAAAAGGGAAATAAGCGCGACCATGCCATAAAGCGACCGCGCCTTTTTGTCCTGCTCTTTTCACTACAGCGGGCGTTGCCGCGAACGGCCGCTGCCACACCCCACTTGGTTTTATTCCTCGCCGACGAACTCGGCTAGGGCGACCTCGGCGAACATGGCCCCCATGCTAAGCTCGCGATGCGCGTCGGTTAAGGCACCACGCCGCCAGCGACGCCGAAAGGCCCGACTGGTCGCGCCGCCTCAGCCCCCAACGGCGGCACCGTGCTCGCCGCCGACCACGCGAAGAAGACAAAGCAGGCCGACAAATAATCGGTCGCTTACGCCCGCGACGAAGCCCCGAAGCAGGAGCGTGCTCGCAGGCGATTCACATTCGCACCACGCCCTCGCACCGAGTTCACGGCTTCACCGTCAGCTCCAAAATCCGCCCCGGCAGCCACCCGATGCGGCTTCGTAATTCCGTCTGCCGCGTGTATTCGAGCACATAAAGTTTACCCGGCCCCGCGATGTGCACGTCGACCGGACGGCCCAGCGGCGCGAGGACACTCGTCGTGCGCGCCGTCCACCGGCCATCGCCGCGCCGCTCCAAGCGCAGGTGCAACACATCGAAGCCGTGCTCTTCGCCCTCGGCCGGGCCCGCGAGAAAACTCCCGATCCGTGCGACGAGAAATCCGTTGCGCACGCTCGCCGGCCAATCCGCCCCGAGCCACGTGAGCCCCGTCGGCGAGGTGTGCGCGTTGAACGTGCTCGTCGGCTTCCCGTCCATTATCCCGGCAGGCCCGAGGTTCAGAACCGGCCACACGTAGTCCGGATTCGGCGGCGGCGGCGGCACCATCGTGTGCTCATACCACCGGTGCGCGGCCGGCGCGGCCCCCATTTGGTAGGGGAAACCATGATGCCGCGGCGCCTCACCGGGCTTCGGCGGCACAATATGATCCATCTCCTCGGGCGCGTGCGCATCCGGTCCGTTCGAAACCGTAAAGAGGTTACCCGCTCCGTCCCAATTAAAGCTGAACGCATTCCGGATTCCGCGCGCGATGATTTCAATTTTCGGCGCCGCCGACATCGGGTCCAGCCGCCACATCGCGCCGGTTGTTTCCACTTCGCCCATTTTTCCGAGATGAGAAAACACTCCGGTCTCGCCTGCGTCCGTGCGCGAACCGCTGCTCACGTAGAGCAAACCATCCCGGCCAAAGCGAATGTCCGACACCCCGTGGTTGTAGGGCCCGATCCCCCACGGATAACTCGTCTGCAACCACGGCTGCGGCGCGATCGGATCGCCCTCGGCATCGAAGCCCGTCGTGCGGTAGATCCCGCATTCGTTCAACACCACCGGCTTGGCCACCACCCGCTGGTTGACCGTAATCCAGAGCCGTCCCGTGTCGTCGCGCACGAAACCGAGCGTCTTCAAATCGTCCGACTTCAACCCGACATAATCTTGGGGCCAGATGATCTGCTTCAGATTTCCGCTGACCGGTTCGAAGCGCCACACGCCGCCGTCGCGCCCGAGAATGTAGAATTTGCCGCCCTTGCCGTCGCTCGCCAGTCGCACGGCGAAATCCGGCAGCCGCACCATTTCCCGCAGCGCGAACCCCTCCGGTGCCGTCGGCAGCGGACGAAAATCCGCCGCCGTCTTCAGGGCCTCGAAAGTCTTGAAGCCCGCCGTCGCGCGCACCGCCGCGACATTATCAGCCGTCACGCGCCCGCCGGTGTTGTCCCACGAGTTGACGACATAGGTAAGCACGTCGGCCACCTGCGCGTCATCAAGGATGATCGGCGGCATCTGGCTGCGAAACACGCGTCCGTTGACCGTGATCTCCTCTCCGAGCCCGGCCACAATTGCCCGGATCGCAGCGGAGCGGTTCGCCGCCAACCAGTCGGATTTCGCGAGCGGCGGATAAATTGTCGTCACGCCATCGCCCATCGCCCCATGGCAAATCGCGCAATTCGCCGCGAAGAGCGACTGACCCCGCGACATCGCTGCGGCGAGTTTGTCGGTCGACTCCGCCGCGCGGGCCACCGCCGGGCTCATGACAAGGCCGGCAAAACAAAGAAATCGCAGCAGGGGCAAACGCATGGGCTGAATGCTAAGGTCGCACTGGTGCGGGTCAACTCGTGAAACCACCGAGCGCGCCCCGAATTTCCCGCGCAAAACATTTCCGAGCTTGCGACCGTCGCCGCTGCGCAAAACGTCACCCCGTGGATTCGCCCCCCTCCGACCAGACGCAGTGGTTCGCCCGCGAGGGCGTGCCTCATGAGCCCGCGTTGCGCGCCTGGCTGGGGCGACATCATCCCGCTCTGCAGGAGGAACTGGCTGACATCGTGCAGGAGTCCTACCTCCGGTTGCTGCGGGCGAGGTCGGCGGGGCCGATCCATTGCCCGAGAACCTATTTGTTCGGCATCGCGCGCCATGTGGCCCTGGGGATCCACCGCGAGAAGCGCAAAATCAGCTTCACGCCGGTAAACGAATTGCCCGAAGCCGACACCATCGAATCAAATGGGAATGTAGTCGCCATGGTCACGCACAACCAGGAACTCGCGCTCACCGCCGAGGCGATCAGGCAACTGCCGGATCGCTGCCGGGAGATCGTCACCTTGCACACGGTGGAGGACCTGTCGTATCGGCAGATTGCGGACAGGCTGGGTCTGGCCGAAGTGACCGTGCGCGTGTAAATGGCCCGCGCCGTGAAGAAGTTATCGCCTTCCTGCGCGAGCGCGGCGAAGTGGAATGTGAAGGGATATGAAGACGGCGAAACCGCCACCGGATGACTTGGAGGAGCTCGCGGCCCAATGGGCGGTGCGCCACGCTGCCGGGCTCGGGCCGCAGGAGCGCGCCGAGTTCGAACGCTGGCTGGAAGCGGATCCGCGCCATTACGCCGCGTTTGCCGAGGCCGATCTCGCATTGAGCGTGCTGAGCCCGCCGCGTGCCGCGCGTGATCGGAACTCGCTCCGGCGGGAACTCGCCGCCTGGGAGGAGCGGCGGCGACTCCGACGCCAGCGGCAAAAGTGGTTCGCGTTCGCAGCCGTCGGGCTCGCCGCGGCGGCGGCGCTGGCGTTGGTCGTCCGACTGCCGGATTGGGACCGGAAACCCGCACCTGCCGCCGCGCCTGGCGTCGCCACCATGGCCGTGCGGCCGCTCGTGCAGCAACTGCCCGACGGCACCGTCATCGATCTGAACGCGAGCGCTGAAGTCGCGATTGAATTCACCCCGGAGGTGCGCGGCGTCCGCCTGGTCCGCGGGGAGGCGCATTTCGCGGTGGCGAAGGATGCCGCGCGGCCGTTCGTTGTGTCCGTCGGCTCGGTCAAGGTCCGGGCCGTGGGCACGGCGTTCAACGTGCGCTTCGAGCCCGCCGCCGTGCAGGTGTTGGTTACTGAGGGCCAGGTGGCGGTGGATGCACCCCAGTTGAACCAAGAGCCGGGACGTTCCGTGGCGGATTCGGTGCCAGCGGCCAAGCCATCGCGTGCCGCCGCGCCCGCTCCTTCGACGCTCGATGTCCGATCTGCGCCGACCTCCCTCGCGGACGCGCCGTCCTCTTCGTCCCCGGCAGCACGCGTGCCGCTCCTGCTCACGGCCGGACACCGAACCGTGGTTCCGCTGGGACCGCAGACGGCGCCAGCGCCGGCGGTCGCCGCGGTGTCGCCCGACGAAATCCAGCGCGAACTCGCCTGGCGGCATCTCCGCTTCGAGCTTACCAACGCAACGCTGGATGAAGCGGTGGCGCTCAATAATCGCCGGGGGCGGGTGCAATTCGCCATCGGCGATGCGGAGCTGAAGACGCGCCGCATCAGCGGCATTTACTGGGCCGAAAATCCGGCGCAATTTGCCGAGCTGATCGAGTCGACGCTGGACCTCAAGATCGTGCACGAAGGCCCCGACCGGATCGTCTTGCGCAAGCCGTAGCCCGCGGCCCGCGCTTTTCGCACCGCGGTCAAACGGGATTCGTCCGAACCGGTAGGCCGGGCTGATATTCTCGATCCGCCAACGGCGTTCAACCGTGACGCTTCCACCGACGAGCTGGCCAGTTGACTTGACGGACGACCGAACCAAGTTGGGGTTATGAGCAGCCTTTCGATGAGAATACCCGGCCTGGCCGAAGCCTCCCTCGACGAGAAACTCGAGCTGATCGATGAACTCTGGGAGTCCGTCCGGCGCTCGGGAGTCATTGAGATTCGACGCGATCACCTCGCCGAACTGGAGGTGCGGGTTGCGGCGGTGAATGCCGATCCGTCAATCGCGCTTTCGCCCGCGCAAGCGCGGGCGTTGCTCAAGCAATGATCAAGTCACTGAAGATCGCGCCGTGGGTCGTTCCGGAAGACCTTCAAGCGATCTACGATTATCATCGGCAGCTTTCCCTCGCCAAGGCTGAGAGGATCGTTGCGGAGTATGACCGGGTGGTGGCTTTGCTTGAGGTCAACCCATTGCTTTTCCACGAGCGAGAAGGCGGATGGAGAGTGTACCCCTTCGATTCCGGAACCTACCTATTGTACTACAAGGAGCTCGATTCGCTCTGGCTTGTGGTCGGGATCTTTCATGCGCGACGCAGTCCCTCATGGATTCGGGAACAACTTTCCGAGAGACTGCGCGGCCCAAGCGCTGGCCGTTAAGCAACGCGCTGAGGGTTACCCCGGCCCATCATTCCCGCCGCCAGGTGGTTTGGTAAAATCGGGATCTTCCATCCGAAACCATCTCGCGAAAAGCGGACGAGCCACGCCTGCGGCGGGCAAGCCCGGCAACCTGTGCGCCATCGGCGCATCCGTGGGCAGGAGGGCCTGCGGGTTGGCCTCGTGGGCAGAGATCGGCGGTCTCTTCGAAAAGTCGTTTCTTTTCGCGTAAACGAAATTGCGGCCGGCGCCACCACTCTAAAACCACCGTCAACGGGTCGCCCTGCCCGGGCCTCCCTGAAGAGCCGCTGCCGTGAAACCAATCATCATCACCCTCACCACTTTCCTGCTCACGGCACTGCTGACGCCGCTGACCGCCGCCGACATGAGCCGGTACAACGTCGTCTGGCACACGCCTTCGCGCGACGCCACCGGCGTGATGCCCCTCGGCAACGGCGACATCGCCGCCGGGGTATACGCGATCGAGAACGGCGACCTTTACCTGCTGCTGGCCAAGAACGACGCCTACACCTACATGGGCGACATCTTCAAAACCGGCCGGGTGCGCGTGTCACTCAGCCCGAATCCTTTCCTTTCCGGGAAGCCCTTTCGCCAGACCCTCGATTTGCCGAGCGGATCCATTCGCATCGAGGCGGACGGCGTCGGGCTGCGCATTTGGGCGGATGCCCACCGTCCGGTCTATCATATCGAGATCGAATCGCCGCGCGATCTTGCCGTCAGTGTCCAACCGGAGTTCTGGACGCGCTTCGACGGCTGTGCGTTTAACATCCTGAAACCCGAGAATACACCGGGCGCCCGGCCGGTTGAAACCGGGCAGGTCCAGGATGTCTGCCTCGACCGCGCCCGGGAGGTCCAGACAGATCCTGACCCACCTGGGCATCAAGAAAGACGGGGGGTAGCAGTAGGACTTCGCCTGTGAGGAAACGGCGCGGATTCACGCGGGTGAAGTTTCGCGCCGTCTGCCGCAGGCGATGCAGCAGGTGGCGCGGCGGAAGTTGCGGCAGTTGGACGCTGCGACCGGCCTGGACTTTCTGCGGGTCCCATCGGGCAACCGGCTGGAAGCGCTGAAAGGAACCCGGGCCGGGCAGCATTCGATTCGGGTCAACGACCAATATCGCCTCTGTTTTGTCTGGGACGGCGAGCACGCGCACGCCGTCGAGATTATCGATTACCATTAAACCAATTCCCTCCATGAAAACGAACCGACTGCCGAACATTCACCCGGGCGAAATCCTGCTGCGCGACTTCCTGGAGCCGATGGGCATCACACGGTACCGACTGGCGAAGGCGACGGGCATCCCGCAGGCCCAGGTCTTGCGCATCTGTGCGGGCACGCGGGCAATCACCGTGGAGACGGCCGTTCGGCTGGGCGTGTTCTTTGGTGTGGACGCGCGGAACTGGCTCAATTTGCAGCGGGCGTATGACCTGGAGGAGTTCGAGCGTAAGCGCGGGGCGAAAGTGCGCAAAACCGTGGAGAAGTGGGCGGCGTGAAAACGAAGGACGGCACGGGCGAGCAGCAGCCAGCGGGTTAACCCCCGGGAACCGCTTTACCGCAGCCAAGGCCCGCAGGCGCCCGCAGCGATCCGACGGCACCTCGGTTCGGCTACGGACCGATGCACTTGAACCACGAATGAAGTTCACCGTTTGGTTTTGCTCTCAGCCCTCGGCTCTCCTCCTCAGCTGAGTTTCTACGGCTTGGTCGCTCCCGATCTTCCGCAGACGAAAAAATCTGTCCGCAATACGGACACAGATGATTCTCCTTTTGACCCCGCCGCCAAGGGCCGAAAAATTCCAACCCGACCCCTATGAACTCATCTCCGTACCTCCCGTTGATCCTGCGCGCGACCTTCGCGTTCGCGCTCGCGGCGTTCGCCGCCGCTGTTGCCTCCGCCCAGTCCGTCGCCACCGGCACCGTCGAAGGCCGCGTGCTCAACGTGCGCAACGGCGAATATGTCGAGCGCGCCCGCGTTACGGTCGAGGGCACCGGCTTGGAGACCTTCACTGACGCCGGCGGGCAATACCGCCTCACCAACGTCCCCGCCGGCGCGGCGCGCGTGCGGGTGTTTTTTACCGGACTCGATGCGCAGACGGAGTCGGTGCTCGTCTCCGGCGGCGCAACGGCGCAGCGCGACTTCAACCTTGAGGCTGGTGAGCGCCGGACCGGGACCGGGCCGGCGGGCGACGTCGTGAAACTCGGCGAGTTCGTCGTCGCCACCTCGAAGGAAATGAGCGGCGCCGCGATCGCGATCAACGAGCAGCGGTTCGCTCCGAGCATCAAGAACGTCGTCTCCGCCGAAGAGTTCGGCGCCAACGGCGACGGCAATGTGGGCGAGTTCTTCAAATACCTTCCGGGCATGAATATTAACGTCGCCGGCGGCGAGGCGCGCCAGTTCACGATGAACGGCGTCCCCAACGGCTACGTGCCGATCTCCGTCGGTGGCTTCGATCTCGCCGGGGCCTCCGGATCGAGCACCAACCGCAACGTCCTGCTTGACCAAATTTCGCTCAATAACATCGCCCGCATCGAGGTGCTCCACACGCCGACGCCAGAGTCGCCCGGCATGGCGCTGGCCGGCTCGGTCAACATGGTTCCGCGCAGCGCGTTCGAACGTTCGAAGCCGGTCTTCAACTACAGCGTCTACCTCCTGATGCGGGACAACCACCGCGACTTCAAAAAGACGCCCGGCCCGCTGCACGGAAATTACTACAAGACCAATCCCGGCTGGGAAATGTCCTGCGTCGTGCCCGTGAACAAGCGCTTTGGCTTCACCGTGTCGGCCGGCAACAGCACGCAATTCACGCCGCTCGATTTCGTGCAGACCGTTTGGCGCGGCGTCGGCGCGGCCACGTCCACGCCAAACGCCACCACCGGTGCCCAGGCTTTCCCGGACACCACGCCCGACCGGCCCTACCTCACCGATTACTCCGTGCGTAACGGTGGCAAGATCAGCCGCCGCTCCTCCGCCGGCACGACGATGGACTTCAAGGTCACGCGCAACGACACGGTGTCGTTTGCGTTTCAATATGCATTTTCCGACAAGCGGCGGAGCAATCGTACCATTCTCTATCAAATCAGCCAGGTGCGCCCCGGCGATTTCACCCCGACGTCCACCCGCAGCGCGCCGGGTCAGGCCCAGATCCGGATGGAAAACGAAGGAGACGGCAAGGTCGGCACCACCTGGATGCCGACGCTCGTCTGGCGGCACGACGGCCCGGTGTGGAAATCCGAGGCCGGCGCCGGCTATTCGCACTCGACCAATATCTTCAGCGATATCGACAAGGGCTTCTTCGCCACCGCCCTCGCCGCGCGCACCGGGGTGACCGTGGCGTTCGACGACATTTTTTATCTGCGCCCACGCAACATCACCGTGACCGATCTCAATGGCGCGCCGGTCAATCCCGCCGTGCTCGACAATTACTCCCTCACCACCGCCACCAGCAACCAACGCCCCTCGTCCGACCTGAAGCGCAGCGCCTATGCCAATCTTCGCCGCGATTTCGTGGTGCGCGATGTGCCCATCACCCTCAAGGCCGGGCTCGACGTCCGCGAGCAGGTCCGTGAACTCCGGCGCAGTCAGCCCAATTTTTCCTTTGTCGGGGCCGACAAAATCCCCACCACCACACCCCTCGATCCGCGCAGCAGCGACGACCGCGCCGGCGCAGCCCTGGACGTTTTCAACTCGCAGAACACCGCGCCCTTCGGCTTTGGCCAGTATCAGTGGCTCAACGCCTCCCGCTATTACAGCCTCTACAAGTCGAACCCGGATCATTTTACGGTCGATCCCAACAACCGGTATCGCAACGAGGTGAGCGGATCACAGCGCGCCTCCGAGGTGATCTCGTCCGGCTATTTTCGCGGTGACGTCGCGTTTTTCGACCGGCGGCTGAAGCTCGTCGGCGGCGTTCGCGCCGAGCAGACCAACGTCCAAGGCGAGGGCCCGCTCACCGATCCCACGCGCGCCTTCCAGCGCGACGCCAGCGGCCGCATTTTGCGCAACGCCGCCGGCGCTCCGAACCTCATTGTGCCGACCAACGCCGGCCTCGCCTATTCCCAGCTCACCTTCATTGATCGTGGCCTGCGCGCCAAAAAGGAATACCTGCGGCTCTTCCCGAGCCTGAACGCGAGCTACAACCTCCGCGAAAACCTGATCCTGCGCACCGCTTTCTACACCTCGGTGGGCCGGCCCAACTTCAACCAATACGCCGGCGCCCTCACGCTGCCCGACACCGAAAACGCGCCCAATGCCAGCAATGCCAACAGCCGGATCGGCGTGAACAACGCCGCCATCAAGGCGTGGAGCGCGAAAACGACCAAGGTCCGGCTCGAGTATTACTTCGAGCGTGTCGGCAATATCTCGGTCGGAGCCTTCCGCCGCGATTTCGAGAATTTCTTCGGCAACGTCACTTTTCCCGCGACGCCCGAGTTTCTCGCGCTCTACGATCTCGATCCCGCCACCTACGGCCCCTACCCGGTGGCCACGCAGCACAATGTCCAGACCACCGTGCAGATGACCGGCCTCGACCTCGAATACAAGCAGGCGCTCACCTTTCTCCCGCACTGGGCGCGCGGTGTGCAGGTCTTCGCCAACGTGAGCGCCCTGCGCACGCAGGGCGACGGCGCGGCGGAGTTCAACGGCTTCACCCCGCGCACCTACAACTGGGGCGTGAGTCTCTCCCGTCCTAAATACACCCTCCGCGCCAATTGGAACTACCGTGGCCGCCAGCGCGGCAACGCGGTCACCGGCCGCAGTATCGAGGCCGGCACGTATAACTGGAATTCCAAGCAGCTCAACGTGGACCTCCAGGCGGAATACACCTTCACGCGGAAGCTGACCCTCTTCGCGGCCATCCGAAATTTCGGCGATTCCGCCCCGACCGACAACAAGATCTTCGGCCCCAACACGCCGAGCCACGCGACTTTCCGCAGCCGCGAGGAAGTCGGCGCGCTGGTCACCTTCGGCGTCAAAGGCACCTTCTGACGCCCGGCCTCGTCTCAAGTTAGATTTTTTCCACCCCCGTAAACCCCAGCCCCGAACTAGAACATGAAAACCCATCCCCGCACCCTCCTCGTCGCCTTCGCCGGGTGGCTCGCCACTACGGCCGCCGCTGTCGCCCAAACCACCCCCACACCCGCGCGTGCTCCCGCACCCTCGAAAGAGGAGACCGTCCAGTTGTCGCCCTTCGAAGTCGTGTCGGAAACTGATAATGGCTACAAGGCCAACGGCACGCTCGCCGGCACGCGTCTCCGGACCGATCTCCGCGATGTCGCCGCCTCGATTACGGTGGTTACCAGGGAGTTCATGAACGACATCGGGGCCACCACCCTCGAGGGCCTGCTGACCTACACCGTCGGCACCGAGGTCTCCGGACTGAGCGGCAATTACAGCAGCGCCGGGTCGGATGCCAATTTCACCGACTCTATTGCCACGGTGCGCAGCCCGACGGGCAACAATCGCGTCCGCGGCCTCGGTGGCGCGGACAACACCCGCGACTACTTCCTCTCGAGCCTGCCGATGGACGGCTATAACACGGATCGCGTGGAAATTAATCGCGGTCCGAACGCCATGCTCTTCGGCCTGGGCAGCCCGTCTGGCATCATCAACTCCGGCCTCATCCGCGCGATGCCCAACCGGACCAAGACCAAGGTGGAGGGACAATATGGCCAACACGACACCGGCCGCATTGTGTTCGACCACAACCAAGTGCTCGTCAAAGACCGGCTGGCGCTACGGATCGCGACACTTTACGGCGAGAAGAAATTCCAGATCAAGCCCGCCTACGTGCGCGACGAGCGCGCCTTTGCCACCGCGACGTGGCGTCCTTGGAAAACGGGGACGCTGCGCGTCAGCTCCGAGCACGCGAAGCAGTTTTCGAGCAAGGCCTTCAACACCCCGCCATCCGACCAGTTCTCGTGGTGGTGGGCGCTCGGCAAGCCCGTCTATAACCCGACTTCGGGCATCGGCCGCTATCTCGGCACGCCGCCGACCGATCCCAACATCCAGCCGCTCACGGCCACCTTCGGCATCAATGGCAATGTGATCAGCCAGGCCTCGGGCCGCATGACGCTCGTCATGGAGAATCCCAACGTCACCAAGTTCGGCATCACCGGCCTCGATCCCGCGATCATGGGCCTCGAGATGTCAAACAACCGCGTGCGCCTCAACGCCGCCGGCACCGCCTACGCCAACGACGGGATGCGCTGGCTGAACAACGCCAAGAACTTCCTCCAGCGCTCGACCATGGCCGCCCAGCCCGCGCT
>SYGN01000067.1 GCA_005799525.1 Opitutaceae bacterium
GCGCTCAACTCACTTCCTATCCATGGGAGTCTATAGCTTAAGTTAGCGCTTATGCCCTCCAGCCCCCCGAACCCACGCCGCGATGAAACGCGGCGTGGGGTCGGGTGTTCTGCCCGGCCCGACCTTCCGCGCCGAGAACGTTCCCGTTTCGCGTCCTGCCTCGCCGTTTGGACGAGCGAGCCCGAGGTGGCGTGCTGCGACTTCGAGGGCGACCTGACGCTCGCCGACTAACAGCCGACGGCTGTTGGGAAAATTGATTTTTGGGGGGGGGCGTTGGGACATCCGGGCCCGACGGTTTTGGTCTGCTACTCGCCCTTGGCCGGGCCCGGAGGTCCCGGCCCCACCTCGATCCACCGAAAGTCCAGACGTCAAGTGGCGTCGGTCCATGCCCGAGGATTTCCCGCAGATTCAGAAAATCCGCAGATTCTTTGCCCCGCCCTCTGTGGTGCCCGAGTCTGCGGGAAAATTAGCCAACGGCGATTTCGCGCCATCGACCGGCGGATACGCCTCCTCCGCTATCGGCTGGGCACAATCCGCTCGCTTGTCCGGATGGCGGACGGCAATTTTTACGGCGGTTCGCCCTCCCGGCGTGCCCCCGGATGTCCGAATCTACCCACCAAGCCGTCCTCCTCTGCTAAGCTTCGCAAGATGCAGCCGCCGCCCTGCGGATCTGCGCCGCGCTGCGGCGCGGCGGGTTAAGCGTGAACGACCAGAGCCAGAGCCAACAGAGCGGGAGCAGCTTTACGTTGGCGAGGCGAGCGCAGCTGGGACGACACAGGCTTTTGGGTTTGGAGACGAAGTGAACCGGGGGCTGCGCGGGACGAAAATCAGCCGTTCTTGCCGAGGCTGACGGCGGTGAACGGCTCCAGCTTGCGGTTCGGCTTTTGGGCCGACAATTCATCGAACGCGACCTGTTGCAACGCGGTGGCCTGGGCCGGAGAGAGCCCAAGCTCCCATGCGGAACGCTCATTTTTGCCGAGGGAGCGTGGGTCGAGCCCGGTGAGGTCGCCGAAAATCACCAGCGCCTCCAAGTAATAGCCGTAGGTGCTCGCGTGCCACTGGTCGTGGGCCCAGAGGTCGACTTGGCCGAAAGCCACTCCGTCGTAGGGGTTGGGATCGGCGACGCCGGCCAGAAACGCGCGGTTCCACGCTTCGCCCACGGGGATGACTCCGCGGATGAACGGCGTGGTGGCCGCGGCGCGATCGTGGGCGGCGCGAACGTCCTTGGCCATCTGTTCGATCGGCTTACCGTGCCAGTGGCCTTTTGCCGGATACACGTGATCGGCGCGTGACCAGGTCGCCACGAGGCGAATGTCGACCGCCGGGTTTTTGCTGTGAAGCAACTCGGCGAGCTGCTTGGCCGAGCGGATGAGGACGTCGGGGTTGCCGGGTTGAGCGGTGTTGAGCAGGCTTTGGCTCACCATCACGACGCGGTCCCAGGCGCGGCCGATCAGGTCGGCCTTTTTCTCCAGGTGAAGATCCAGGCCCGAGCCGCTGACGGTCTCATGGCTGACGGTGAAATCGAGGCCGGCTTGGGTGGCGAAGGTTTTGAACAGCGCGGGCACCCCGCCGAAGCCGGTGCCGTTCAGATCGGTGACCGTGTTGCTCCGATGGAACCGCACGGCCGAGCCTGAGCCGAAAAGAAAACTGTTTCCAATAAACAGCACGCTGCCCACCGGTTTCAGCTGGGGGGCGGCGGCCGGCGCCGTCGCCGTGGGGGCGCTCGCCGGTGCCGCGGTCGGTGGCTGGACGAGCAGGGCCGAAGCCAGGACGGACAACAACAGCGCGCGGGATCCGCAGACGCCAAGGATCCGGCCAAGTCGGCCGGGCGGAGGGTGGTTCATGAAGAGAGGCAGGGGAAAAGCTAAATCAGAACTTCTTCGTCAGCGTCAACGAGTAGCTGCGGCCCTTGGCGAGCGTGTTGTAGAGCGCGGTCTCGTAGGTGTTGTTGTCGTCGGAGAGCGGGGGCTCGGTGTTGAAGAGATTGTTCACGCCGACGCGCACGCTGGTGTCACGCAGCCAGCTGCGGGCATCGGTCTTGCCGAGACGGTAGGAGAGAAACGTGTTGTAGGTCTGGGTGTCGCGATGGACCGTGCGATAGACGGTGCTGCCGTTGGTGAACACCGGGCGGATGGAGGAGGGGCGGCCGAGCGATTCATAGGTGGCCCGACTCGTGGTGACGCCGGCCAAGGTGAAGTTTCCCGTGTAGAACAGGCCCAGCCCCGCACTCCACTGATCGCGGCGCCAGTTGAGCTGCACATTGCCGCGCCACAGGGGTGAGGCGCCGGAGGTCGCGGGGAGGTTGGTCTCCCTGAGTTCCGTGCGGGCCGCGCCGCTCGCCGTGTAGGTGTAGAACGCGTTCAACTTCGTCCAGTTGGTCTCGACGGTGAAGCGGCCGAGCGCGAGCGGGCGGACGCGGTAGTTCAGCCCGAAGTCGAAACCGTTTACGAACTGCTCGGATTTGTTGAAGTAGGTCGTGCGCAGATAGTCGATGGCGCCGACCGCGGCGCGCTGCGCGCTCGGGGCGCGCGTGGCGTTGTAGGCGGCGAAAAAATTGCGGTCTTCCTGCGTCACGGGCAGACGCACCACCGAGCCGTCGCCCGGGTAGCGGGCCGTGCCAGAACCGAGATCGATGGCGTTGATGGCCTGCCCGGCGGCGAGCGCGGCCTGCGTGGCGGCGACGAGGGCGTCGCGGTCATCGTTGACGGTGCCGCTCGAGCCCATGATGTCCTTGTGGCGAATCTCGTAGTAGTCGACGGTGAGCGAGAGGCCGCGCACACCGGGCACGTCGATGACGACACCGGTGGAAACGCCCGTGGATTTCTCGGGCTGCAGATTCGGGTTGCCCGCGACGCGGTTGATGCGGTTCAGCCCCTGGTCGGTGAGCAATTGGGTGACGGCGGAGCGATAGGTGTCCTGGCTGTTCAACGTCGTGCCGATGAAGCTGCCGCGATACAGCGCCGGGAGCGAAGGCGGACGGAAGCCCTGGCTGCGCGACGCCCGCACCATGATCCATTCGGCGGGCTGCCAGGAGAGGCCGAACTTCGGACTCACCGTGTTGCCGAAATCGCTGTAATGTTCCGAACGCACGGCGGCGCTCAGCTCGAAGGACTGCACGAGCGGCAGTTTGAAGTTGCGGCCGACGAGGGGAAACAAGGCCTCGGCGTAGCCCGAAATCGCTTCGCGGTTGGCGAACGTGTCGGGCACGGAGGAAGCGCTGACGATGTCGGAGCGGGTGGGATCCAAGCCGGAGCCCGCCGGATTGAGGCCGGCGAACGGGGCGCGGATGTCGCTGAAATCTTCGCGGCGGTATTCGCCGCCGAGGGCGAGGCTGATGCGGTTGCCGCCCCACAACGACCAGACCTCGCCGCTGGCGTTGAAGTCGACGCTGCGCAGCCGCGTCCACCCGTCGCGCTCGAACACGCCGTAGGTGGATTGTTTCACGGCGGCAGAATTGCGGAAGGGACCGGTGTCGACGAGCGCACCGTTTTGCACGGCGTAGCTGCGGCCGAACGCATTGAGCGCGCGGGCCGGATCAGTCTGCAACGCGGCCGCCTGCGAAAGGCTGGTGCGCTGGATGGGTTCGTTTTCATTGGCGCGACCCTGGGCCTGCAGGAGGGCCGTCTCCCACGACCACGTGTCGGCAAGGCGCCCGCGCAGGCCCAGCAGACCGCGGTAGGCGGAATTGGTGACTTTGTCCTCCCGGGAACCGAAGTCCCAGAAGCGGTGGTTGACGACGTTGACCGCCGCCGGCGTGCCGGTGAGACGCGCGGATCCGTCGGCGTTGGGTGCGCCGGTCGGATGCCAGAAACGCTCGCCGAACGGATTGTAAGGATTCGAGGTCGGGATGACCAAGGGGCCATTGACGCTGCTCTGGTAGATGTCGGGATCGCGCAAGACGAGTGAGCTGGCGCCGTAGTAGTTGAAGTCGGCGAAGGCCGTGATTTTCCGGCTGATGTCGTATTCGCCGCCGACGAAGAAATTGCTCCGGGTGGACTGGGGCTGCAGCGAGCGGGCGTCGTTGAGGTTCCAATAATATTCTTTGCCCGGTCCGGTGGCGGCGCGCGCCGGAGCGGCGGTGGCGATGCCCGGCTGGCCGGTTCCGGTCGTGGGCGTAAGAAAGAACCCGCCGGTCGCCGTGAAAAACGTGGTGGGAATGCCCGTCGGCCGTTGGTTGGTCGTCAGGAACGCGCCATATTGGTCGCGACCGGTGGTGACGACGGTATTGAACTGGCCGTAGGCGCTCGTGGCCGCGCGCCGGTTGAATGCCGTCTCGGTGTAGACATTCCATGGGGCCGGTGCGCGGGCGACGTTGTCACCGTCGCGGGCAAACGGGCGATCGCGGAGGAAGGTGCCTTTGCGATCATAGTAGTCGGCGGTGAAGACCAGCCGGCCCTGCTTGTGGGCAAAATCGAGGCCGTGGGTGAGCGAGGCGCGATACTCCTCCCCGTCGCCATACTCGGTGATGCCGTAACGCAGGGCCAATTCCGTGCCGCGGAAGCGGCGATGCATGACGTAGTTCACGACGCCGGCGACCGCATCGGCACCGTAGATCGACGAGGCGCCGTCGCGCAGCACATCCACCCGCTCGATGCCGCGGTTCGGGAGTTGGTTTACGTTGACCGACAATGCCGGCACGCCCTGCTCGTTCCAGGTGATGGGGTGCGGGGCGACGCGGCGGCCGTTGAGGAGGATGAGGGTGTTGCCCGACGAGAGTCCGCGGAACGCGATATTGGCATTGTCGCCCCGCGCGTTCTGGGTCGCGAGCGCGGCCTCGTTGCCCGGCAGGCCCGCCGCCATGGGCAGCATGGCGAGCAGATCCGAAGGCTGGCCGGGGTCGTAGATTTCGAGTTGCTCCGCTTTGACCATCGTTATCGGCAGCGCGCGCTCCTGTTCAATCCGTTTGATATTGGAGCCCGTGACACTGAACGCCTCCAACGTGACGGTCTCTGGGGGCTTGGCGGCAGAGGAGGGCGCGGGGGTGGTCTGCGCGGCGAGCGGCGCGGCGCAGAGGGCCACGACCATCCAGCAGGAGAGAGATTTTTGGCAGAGTTTTGAGGTCATGGGGACGATTTTGGGTCGCGGACGGTGGTGAGTTCTTGCTCTCGATCAGGGGACACGGGCCGATTCTGGATGCGGCCTGTGAGAGGCTGACGTTATCTCAACGATGATACGGGCGATGGGCCGTTGGCGCTATTGGTAGAACCACCTGAATGAAGTCTGTTCCGGAGAGCGGGGGACGGTTTCAGGGGCGGGGTGGCCGCGCATTGCCTTGCGCCGCGTCGGCAGAGTGTGCCAAGGTGCGAAGCCCCATGCCGCTGTCCCGCAAGCGCCCCGCCGTCTCCGCCCTCCGCGTTCCCGCCGCTCGGCGGGGCGCCGTGCGCCCGATGTTGGATTTGCAGAGTGCGCTCGATCTCGAGAGTTTTTGGCGTGCAAATTTGCAGCTCCTCCAAAGCGTGCTGCCGCACCACTCCTGCAGTCTCATGCTGGGGATCGTTGATTTTGAGCCACAGGAGGGACGGCACTTCGTGGCCCGCAAGCAGGACAGCGCCAACCAACCCCTGACGAGCCTGAGCATCGCGCGCCCGTTTCTCGCCGCCCATCCCCACGTGAAGATGTATACCTACACGGAGATCCTGCAGGAGGATCCCCGGGCCCGGCAACGGCGGGTCGAACGGGAGCGGCACTTTCGCGGCTGGGACGAGTTCGTGCATCTCGCCTTTTGGGACGGGGCGCACCCGGAATCGGTGCTGAGTATCCGACGCAGCGCGGAACAGGGGGAATTTCTCCCGGAAGAACGGAAATTTTTGGCGTCGTTGCACCCGGTGATCGACGCCGTGCTGCGCCGGCTGCGCGCGTTCGAGGGCGAGCGCGGGCAGCGCCAGGGCATGGAGCGTTTTATCTCGGGCCTCCCGCTTCCGGTCATGTTTTTGGGGCCGGATCGCGCCGTCCAATTCGCCACGCAAGAAGCCTTCGATCTGTGCGCCGTGTGGAACTTCGGTCACGCGGAGGCCCGCGTGATGAATACGCGCCGGTGTTTTCGCCTGCCGGAACCGATTGCCGACGCCTGCGCCCGGCTTGCGGACCTCTGGGAACGCGCCCCGCCCGGCGGTCCCGCCGTCGGATTGGAGAGCGCCCGCGTCACCCACCCCGAGATCGGCGGCCTCGTGGCCAAGGTCGACGTGAGCCAACCCTACAAGGGCTCGCTCATGCGCCCCGGCTTCTGGGTGACCCTCACCGGCGAACGCAACCTCGACGGGGCGAGTCCGCCGCTGAAGGCCGGGGCGGTGCATCACTTGCAGTTTCTCACGCCGAGCGAACGCCGGGTGGCCTTGCTCGTGGCGGAGGGCCTGCGCAACCACGACGTCGCCCGCCAGCTCGGCAAGTCACCCCGCACCGTCGATTTCCAGCTCAACGCCATCTACCGTAAATTGGGAGTTGCGAGCCGGACCGAATTGGCGCGCTTGCTCTTCTGAGGCGGGACGGGAACGCCGGTCGCGATTCAGGCGATTCCACGGATGGTGAACCGGGCGCGATGTCGCTAGAGTGAACGTGCGACCGGCGAACCGAATCCGTTCCCCGGTCGCGCCCGAAATTCCCCATGAAAAATTATCGCATCGCGACCATCCCTGGCGACGGCATCGGCAAAGAAGTGGTCCCTCCGGGCATGCGCGTGCTCGACGCCGTCGCGAAGCAACACGGCTTCGGCCTCACGTGGGATCACTTTCCCTGGAGCTGCGCCCACTACCAGGAGACGGGGCGCATGATGCCCACGGACGGCCTCGCGCAGATTCGCCAGCACGACGCGATCTACCTCGGCGCGGTGGGCTTTCCGGGTGTGCCGGACCACGTCTCGCTCTGGGGCCTGCTCATTCCCATCCGGCGCGAGTTTCGCCAATATGCGAATGTGCGCCC
>SYGN01000068.1 GCA_005799525.1 Opitutaceae bacterium
GGCCATCAGGGCGGTGACGGAGCTCGGTGCGAATCCGAAGCGCGTCTGCGTGTGTACCGACGACCGCGATGCCGACGACCTGTTTCTCTTCGGCATGGACTGGGTCGTGCGCCAGGCGGTGGCGGCGGGTCTGCCGACGACGACGGCGTGGAGCTTGGGGTCGTTGCACCCGGCGACGCGCTACGCGATGGATGGGGATTTCGGCGGACTCGCGCCGGCGCGCCGCGCGGATATCGTGCTGCTCAATGATGCTCTCGAAGTTCAAAACACGTGGTATGGTGGCGAACTGCTCGTCGAGCACCGCAAGATCACGCCGCTCCTTGAGCAAGCGCTGAGCAAGCCCTATCGGTATCCGCGCGCCGCTTACTCGAGCGTGAAGCTCCCGCGCAAAGTCACGTTGACGCCGCCGCTGCCGGCCAAGCCCGTGACGGCAAATGTCATTCGTGTCGTGCCTCCGGGGATCGTCACGGCGCATGATCGAGTGGCGCTCGCGCGGGCGTCGTCGTGGGCCGACCACCTAGCGAAGCACGAGGTGTGTTTCCTCACGGTCGTCGAACGCCACGGAAAAACGGGTGGGGTGGGTTATGGTTTGCTGCGCGATTTCGGGCTCACCGACGGTGCGGTGGCGAGCAGTGTGGGCCATGATGCCCATAACATCGTCCTCGCCGGCACCAACGAGCGGGACATGCAGCTCGCGTTGGCGACGGTGAAAAAAATGCGTGGCGGCGTCAGCGTCGTGCGCGGCGGGCGAGTGCTCGCGAGCGTCGCGTTGCCCATCGCGGGATTGCTTTCTGACCAGCGGGCGCCGGTCGTGGCCAAGGAGACGACCGCGTTGAAGAGCGCCTGGAAAAAACTCGGCTGCAAAGTGCCCTACATGGGCTTTAATTTGCTGCCACTGTCCGTAATTCCGGAACTGCGGCTGACCGACAAGGGCTTGGTTGATGTTCTCGGCATGAAGATAGTGCCATTGTTTGCTGAAGTGGACCCTGAGCGTGTCCTCGGCGGCAGCTGATCGGGTTTTATATAAACTGAGCGAGCGCTTTTTTTGGCGTACAGGTCGCTACGTCACAGGGGTGATTACCATGACCACCCTTAACTCCGAACGCCGAAGTTGAGCGCGAGGCGGGCTTCGCTCGCAACTTCACCAATCGGTGATCCAGCAAACGTGTTCGGCACAAACGTGCCATAGCTGTATATCATCGTAGGGGTTGCTCTCTGGGCAAAACGTCAGGGGCTGGCGCCGGCTGGGACCGTTGCTAGCAGCACAGCATCCAACTTCGGCGAAGTGAGCGGCGTCCATTGCAAGATGGCGTCCAAAAGCGGCCTATGTTTCGCGAGGCCGCCCCAGGCCTGCGATAATTTGAGGGCGACCTGCTTGCCGGCCAGCCCGAGGATCGCCCCGGCGACGAAGACCTGGCTGCGCAAGGTGGCCGGCTGGCGATACGGGCGCGCGGGGTCGAGCTGGCGTTGGTAGAGGTCGAGCAGGTTGAAGGCGAACAGCACGCTCAAAAACGCCGCCTCGGTGCCGAAAAACTCGCGCACACAAAAGCCCCCCGCCGAGAGGTCGTTCTTCGCGCCAGATGACTGCGCCCGCATCGCTCCGTTTGGTGACAAACACGCGGTAAGTGTAGCCGGGCACGTTGAGCAGGAGGCGACCGACCGCGGCCTTGTCGTCCCGCACCTGTTCGCGCACCACGATGAAGCGGCGCGCCTTCGCCCACCCCTGCAACTGTAAGGAGATCTCCCCGACGGCGTAATTTTCGTCGACCTTGGTCCAGGCGCTGTCCGGCAAACCCACGCAGCCGCGTTTGACCGCGCTGGTCAGGCGGGCGACCACGACATAGGACAGCGCGCGCGACTCCAGAAACGCGAGGAAGTCGTCGGCGAAGAACCCGCTATCTGCCCGCACGCACTGCACCTTCAGCGTGGCCGGTGCGAGGGCCAAGGCTTCCGTGAGAAACTCCACGGCGCCCCGGGCCGAGCTGCAGTTGCCGCTGCGCAGCCAGCCGTGCAAAATAAACGGTGCCTCCGCCAGCACCGCCAAGAGCGGATGGTGGCTGTTGCGGCCCTTGCGCCGCGGATTGTAGCCCTTGCGCGCGCCCTCCTGCTGGCCCTCGCGGCAAATGACGGTCGAGTCCAGATCGAGGTGGAAACCCGCCGGCGGTGTGGCGATCAAAGTGAGCGACCACGTCCACAGCGGCCGCCAAAACGCCTTGACGTGCCCTTGGGTGAAGCGACGGAAAAACGCCCGCACCGTGTCGTCGCCCGGGAACCGCGCGATCCCCAAGAGCGCGTGCAAGGCGCGATCGCCGCGCAACCAGTCGGTGTGGGCGAAGCGGCTCGCGCCGGTCACCACCGCAAAGAAAAACGCCGTGAAGGTATGGGCCAGTGGGATCTTGTTGGGCGAAGTCGGCGTGGCGAACGGCAGCCCCTGTGCGACCTTTGCGCCGAAGGCGATTTGCTGGAGAAACGCGATGAAACTGCAGAGCCCACCAAACGGCGTCACCGCCTTCGGTGTCTCGGCCAGCAGGATCTTCGCACCGCCGAACAACGGGGTGAAAGTCGCGGGAGCGGTCGGCGCGTTCGCGGTGGGCGTCGACGTGAAGGTTGCGGCGCCAGCAGCGGCGGTTTTGGGGGGCCTCGTCCGAAGGGGTGGTTTCCATGCCAACCTCTTTGCCCCACGGACCTTCACCACGTCGACCTCTGCTTCAACTTCGGCGTTCGGGTTAAATCCCGCCAAGTCCCCGCGGCCCTGACTTTTACCGGTCCTGCCGCGATCGCTCAGCTTACCGCGCAGACTGCGCTAGCCAAACGGGCCGGTGACGTCGTCACGATGAGTAAGTTCGAAGGAAAGAATGTGCCGATCGCTCAGCAGATTCTGCCGACCCCCTGGCCCTTATCAACGGGCCTCGCGTGGTTGATCAGGGCCGACTGACGACCGTAGACTTGCCCGTGCTGGTGGAGAAGACGAACCGGCTGGCGGCGCGACTAGTGGGCGAGTGGGCGGACTTCAGGTCGCTTCTGAAACGGTATGGTTCACCGGAGATCGACTGAAGTCCACCCTGCTCAAACGAACAAGCGGTGGAAAATGTGGAAAAACAACATCGCGGCCAGTACGTAGGTGAAAGTTGGGAGGCCCTCGGCGCGGCCGGTGCAAAGCGCCAGGAAGGTCAGCGCGATCACGCCGAGGCCGAGACCCTCGGCGATGCTGAATGCAAGGAGGATGCAAAGAATCGTGACGACCGCGGGCATCGGCTGTGCGAAGTCGTCGAGTTTGATTTCGGCCACCGTCTGAAACATGAAGACACCGACAATCACGAGTGCGGGCGCGGTGGCCGCGGCGGGGATGATCGAGATCAACGGCGTTAGGAAGAGCGCGAGCAGGAAGCACACGGCCGTGCTCACCGCGGTGAGTCCGGTGCGTCCGCCGGCTTCGACGCCCGCGGCTGATTCGATGTAGCTCACGACGGTCGAGGTGCCGAGAAGCGAGCTGAGGATGGCGGCGAACGAATCGGCGACCAAGGCGCGGCCGGCTTTCGGCAGCGAACCATCGGGGCGATGGAGTCCCGCGCGTTTGGTGACGCCAATCAGAGTGCCGATATTATCGAACATATGGATGATCGGGAGCGTGAGCATGATGCCGAAGAATGCGAGAGCGACCGTGGGGGAACCGAAGTCACCGTGGGTGACGAACGTGGCTTTGCTCGCGACGACGAGGCCGAGCGCGGATTGCCACGGGACGCCGGCGCTGAGATAAACGGTTTACGTGAAGTCGGCGCTGATTCCCATCCCGGGCGCGAGGGCGAGGGGAAAATCGTCATAAAAGCCATGAGCAGCGTGCTGATGGCAGCCGTGATGGCGGTGACGGTGACCACGGCCGCCTGCGGCGTCCCGGCGTCTTTCAAGATCAGGGGATTGACTGCGAGGATAGAGGCCATCGCAGTGAACGTCGTGAGCCCGGCCGGCAACTCGCGTCCGACGGTGGTCTGGTGCTGATCGAGTTTGAAGATTCGGTTGAGCGTGGGGAAAAAATGACGGGTGCTGACAGAGATGCCGATTGCGCGACCGCGGGGAACGAGCGACTTTAGCAATTCGCGCGCCATGAAAGTCATCGACAGCCACGTCCACCTCTATCCTACCGAACTCAATGCGGACCCGGCCGCGTGGGCGCTCAAGCGGGGCGAGCCCCACTGGGCCAAATTGTGTACCCGTCGGCGCAAAGATGGGGTCGCGGTGCAGGGATTCCCGCGGGTCGACGACCTGCTGCGTGAAATGGACCGTGCGGGCGTCGAACGCGCGGTGTTGCTGGGCTGGTACTGGGAACAGGCCGAAACCTGTGTCTGGCAAAACCGATTTTACGGCCGCTGTGTGCGTGAACACCCGGATCGCCTGCTCGCCTACGCGACGATTCACCCGGGGGCGGGGCATTGGCCGACGCTGGGGGAGCTGCATCGGGCGCGGGACGAAGGGTTGGTGGGAATTGGCGAGTTGTCTCCGCATGCACAGGGCTACGGCGTGGACGATCCGGTGTTGCGCGAGGTGCTGACGCTCGCCGCAGATTGGAAGATACCGGTGAATCTGCATGTGACCGATCCGGGCGGTGACAACTATCCCGGGCGTATCGAGACGCCCCTGACGGATTTTGTGCGGCTGGCGCGGACGTTTCCCCAAACAAAATTCACGCTCGCCCATTGGGGTGGCCGGTTGCCATTGGTGGACCCGGAGGCGCGCGACCTCCATAATGTGTATTATGATACGGCGGCCTCACCGCTCCTTTACGGGAGCGACATTTGGGGGCGTTTCGCCGCAGCGGTGCCGCCCGAGCGCATGATTTTCGGGTCCGATTTCCCGCTGAACGTTT
The DNA here is from genome assembly GCA_005799525.1 of Opitutaceae bacterium. Lineage (GTDB taxonomy): Bacteria > Verrucomicrobiota > Verrucomicrobiia > Opitutales > Opitutaceae > GAS368. The sequence goes on from SYGN01000068.1 coordinate 4,862, forward strand.
ACCCGAAGCTTGGCGCCGAGCCGGAGATGTCGCGGATGATCGCCGAGGCGCGGGCGGCCGGCGCCGGTGACGCGATCATGCGCGAAAATGCGCTGCGTCTTTTTACGCGCTAGATTTCTCCAACGCCCAATTGATGACCGGGCTCTGCGGATGGTTGACGATGATCTGCAGGCCACTGGTCAGGCCGGAGGGCAGGGGGACCGGTACCGTGAGCACGGGCAATCCTCCGAGACTTGCTGGCGCGGTGAGCGTGATGACCCGGTTGCGATTTTCCAACGTGCATGCGGCCTTCGTGAGGGCGGCGCACGGGGTGGCCGGGAGAACGAGAAAATCGTAGGTAAGGAAAAATTTGGTCCAAAGCAGCCGCACAGTTGTGAGACCGAGTTGGGCGGAACTCCGCTGGGCCGAGGTCAATGCGTGGACGCGGTTCAGCCGCTGCCAGACGACGGGGTCGTAGCGGTCGCGGTAGCGATCTGCCCAGGATTTGTGCGCTTCCCAAGCTTCGACCGCGACCGTCGCGTGATAGGCGTCGACGGCAGGGGCAAAGCCATGAAGGAGGTCTTCGCGGGTGGCAGCATCGGCGGCGGGAGCGAGCCGTTCCGCGGCGAGACGGCAGGCGTCGGCTACTTCGGCGTCGACGCCGGGCATGTCGACGTAACAGCCGCGCAGATTGCGCTGGATGGTGCGGAGGCCCGTCAGCGCGCTGATCGCGAGACGCATGTCGGCGGCGTTGGCGGTAAACCAACCTGCCGTGTCGAAACTGGGTGACAGGGGAAACGCGTCACTGATCCACGCATCACGCGCGGTGAGGCGAAAACCGTAGAGTCCGCACCAGGCGGCGGGCACGCGTACGGAACCCCCGGTGTCGCTGCCGAGCGCGAAGGGCACGAGGCCGGCGGCCACGGCGGCGACAGAACCGCTGCTGGAACCACCGGTGGTGCGGCCGGGAAAACGGGGATGCTCACAGTCGCCGTAGTGGGGGTTCTCGCCGGTGATGCCGTAGGCAAATTCGTGGATGTGGGTTTTGCCCGTGAGCACGGCGCCGGTCGCGCCCACGGCACGCACGAAGGCCCCGTCACGCGTGGGCGTCGGGCGCACCTCGGGGAGGAACGTGGAGCCCGCAAACGTGGGCAGATTGGCGACGTCGAACAAGTCCTTGGCGAGGTAAGGCACGCCGGCGAGCGGGCCGATTGAGGCGCGGGCGGTGGCGAAGGCCTCTGCCAGTTTTTCCTCCGGCAACACCCTCGCGAGCGCGGCACGTTGTTGGGCGGGAGAGAGGCGGGTAACGGCGCGACGGTGCAGTTCGCGCGCGGCGTCGGCAGGGGAGAGATTCTGCCAATCAGCGAAATTCATGGAGGACGCATTGCAGCGCGGCGGCTATGACGCAACCCTACGGTGTTGAGGCTCGCCGCGCGGGCTGCGACGCCCCCTTCTCAGCCCATGTTTTCTGTCAGCACACGCAGTCTGCTCCTGTCCGTGATCATAATTGGGGCGGGCTGTGCTCGGGAAAAGCCAACGGCGACCGGAACATCCTCGGTGCCCCCGCTACGGAAAGTGGTTTTCCAGAGCGATTGGTTTCCGCAGGCGGAGCACGGTGGGTTTTACCAAGCACTGGCGAAGGGATTTTATCGGGAAGCCGGCTTGGACGTGGAGATTCGTTCGGGTGGACCGGGGGTGGGAATCAAGGTGCCGGTGTCGACCGGCGATGTGGATTTCGGGATGAATCGCAGCGACGACGTGATGGTGGTGGCGAGTCGCGGTCTGCCGCTGGTCATGGTGGCGGCCGTGTTTCAGCACGATCCGCAGGCCCTGATGGTGCATGCGGAGAGTCCGGTGAAAACTTTCAAGGATCTCAACGGACGCTCGCTGATCGCTTCGGTTGGAATGACGTGGATTCCCTACCTACAGAAAAAATACGGCATCAAGTTTGATCTGAAGCCCAATCCCTACGGCATCGCGGCGTTCCTCGCCGATCCGTCGGCGATCCAGCAATGCTTCGTAACCAACGAACCGTTTTACGCGCAACAGCGGGGCGTGCGGGTGCGCACCCTGCCGCTCGCGGCGTCGGGCTACGACGTCTATCACACGATTATTTGCCGGCGGGACTTGGTGCGGCAGTCACCGGACGTGGTGCGCGTATTTGTCGCGGCTTCGATTCGGGGCTGGCGCGACTACCTCGATCACGATCCGGGCCCGGCGCACGCCGTCATCCTTCAGCGAAACGCCCAGATGTCGGGCGAAGTCCTCGATTTTTCCCGGGGCGAACTAATTTTGCGCGCGCTGGTGACGGGTGACCGTGAACTCGGCGAAGATGTCGGGCAACTTTCGCTGGGGCGTTTGGCCCAACAGTTGGATGTCCTGCTCGAATCGAAGGTCGTGGATTCACCCGTGGCGATCGGAGCGGTCGCGACGACGCTGTTTTTGCCGCCGGTGTCGCCGCGTTGAAAAACTTTGCCTCGTCGACGAGATGTTGGAGGCTCTGCGCCTATCGACCTTATGAATCCTGAAGCCAAACTCGCCCAGCTCGGTCTCACGCTCCCGAATCCGCCGGCCGCCGCCGGTGCCTACGTGCCCACGGTGCGAACAGGAAACCTGCTTTATTGCGCGGGCACCATTGCGGTCTTCAACGGCCAGCAGACTCACGTTGGCCAAGTGGGCAAGGAGCAGACGGTCGAGACCGCGAAGAAGGCCGCCGAAGTGTGCGCACTCAATACGCTCGCCAATATTAAAGTGGCGGTCGGCTCACTCGAAAACGTCACCCGCATCGTGATGGTGAACGGCTTCGTGAACGCCGTGGACAATTTCTCGGACAGCCCGGCGGTGATCAACGGCGCGAGCGAATTGTTTCTCGCGGTGTTTGGCGATGCCGGGAAACACGCCCGAGCGGCTGTCGCGGTGAATGGTCTGCCACGCGGGACGACGGTCGAGGTGCAGGTGGTGGCCGAGGTGAGGTGAGGGCAGCAAATGATGGCACCTGCTTGATGGAGGGATAACTCCGGTGCCACGTTGCTGACATGGCCACGCTCGAAACGAAATTAAAGTCTCTGAAACCGTAGGAGAAAAGAGGTTCTATGAAGAACGCGGAGCCTTTTTGGCCGTTCGTCGCCGCGCAGGGCACGTTGCAGAATGCAGACACGATTCAATCGCTACTGTTGATTCCCAAGGTCACCGAAAATCGCGAGGAAGGGCTCACCCCAGCAGTTTCACCAGTACCTTGGCGTTGCGACCGCCCTCTTCGTAAAGTTTTAGCCGGGTATCGGGCAGGACCTCTTTAGTCGACTCCGCAAAGCCCACGACGTTGGTGAAGAAACCAAAGCTTTGGGTGGAGAGTGCGATGACTGATTTTACGCCGCGTTCTTTGGCCTGCATGCACGCATACTCGACCATTTTCTTGCCGATGCCGCGGTTGTGATAAAACGGCATGACGTAGAGCGAGCCGACTTCGGCCAGTTGCGGTTTATCCGGGTAGAAATAGAGGGTGACCACGGCGATAATGTTTTCGTCGATCTCGAAGACGAAAAATTGGTCGATGTTCTTTTCAATCGCCTGCTGCGTGCGGTTGATGAGCTCCTCGCGACGCACGGCGGCGCGCGTGAGATTGTAGATTAGCCGCACGTCGCTCTTCCGCGCTTGGCGAATTTGCTGGTAGTCGTTGCCATAAACGAGCGAGCCGATGCCGTCGCTGGAAAAAATCTCGTTGAGCAGGCCGTCGAAGACGCGTCCGTCCAGCACATGTACCCGAGGCGTGCCGGTCTCGATCGCCTTCACGGCGTGTTGCGCCTTGCTGAGACTTTCTGGTGAGATGCGGCTCGGCTCGCTCTCGAGGATTTTGCGCAACGCGTCGATGGAGATGTCCCGGCGGATCGCGTCGTCAATTTCGAGGCCGGCTTGGGGGGTCAGGTAAATGATCTTGGTCGCGTGCAAGGCCTCGGCGAGTTCGGCGGCGAGCAGGTCGGAGTTGACGCGGAGGGATTTACCGTCGGGACCGAAACCGATGGGCGACACGACGGGCACGATCTGTTTTTCAATCAATTCACCGAAGAAATCGCGGTCAATGCGCTCCACTTTTCCAGTGAGTTGTTGGTCGACGCCTTTGATGATTCCGAGGGGCAGAGCGCGGACCGCATTCGTGGTCGCACACTTCAGCGTATTTTGCGTGAGGCCTTCCACGAGGGCGTGGGAAACCCGGGACGAGGCGCGAATCGCGAGGTCGAGCGTGACCGGATCGGTGATACCGGTGCCGTCGGCATTGGTGATGGGGATATTGCGCGTGGTCGCGAGTTCGACGATCTGCTGGCCGATGCCATGCACCAGCACGACCTTAATGCCGAGTGAACGGAGGACTGCGATATCGACGAGCAGGTTGCCGAAATTTTCGTCGGCGACGATGGCACCGTCGATTGCGATGATGAAAATTTGTCCCTGAAAACGCGGAACGTATTGGAGAATGCCGCGGAGGTCCGTGGGCTTGATCGTCGTCGCGTTGGCGGACGAAGCGGAGGAGGACATGGGATTACCGTTACCGGTGCTCATCAGTGGTTGGGAGTAAAGTTGTCGACGATGCCACGCGGCACGTCAATGCACTTGCAGAGTCCATGTGCGCGATGAGCGCTGGCCCGCGAGCGTGATGCGATAGGACCCGGCCTTGAGGGCGCCGGTTGGGACGGTCAGTAAAATAATGCACTCGCGCGAGCGTGCGAGCAGCTCGCCGGCGAGCTGCTCGAAGTCGGGCGTGATAATAATCTCAGCATCTTTTATGTAGAGCGCAGCTCCGGCGAGTTGCTGTTTGTGGTCGGGGAGGGTGCACGTGAACTGAATGGGGTAGGGCAGTAGCGCGCTGACGGAAGGTGCGGCGGTGACGGCCAAGATTTCGGCGGGGAGCAGCGGTTTCTGCACGAGGGTCGCAACCAAAGCCGAAGGGAGACCGCCTAAGGCAGCCGTTGTGGTCGCGGTGGCAGTGCCCCGCACCGGGTCGGCGGGACGTTGTGCTGCGAGGGTAATCCGTTGGTAGCCGGCGGAGAGCAGGCGCACGACATTGGCCCGCTCCTGCGCGTCCTGATAGGGGCGATGGGCCGGCCCCGGTTTGCGATAGTGGAGTGTGAGAAACGTGTAGGGCACGATCACGAGTGCGATCGTGAGCACGATCCATTTCATGGGCCACGGGCGGCGAGCGGTGGGAGCGGAAGGCATCAGGTGACCCGCGGATTAACCGGGCTAGCGCTCGGACTCGCAAATAAATTTGCTCCGGCCCGCGCGGGGTGTTTCGTTGCCCGACCTCATGAAATTCTGGTCCCAATATTTCATCCCCACGTTGAAAGAAAGTCCGGCTGACGCCGAAATCGCGTCGCACAAGCTCCTCGTGCGGGCGGGGCTCGTGCGCAAACTCGGTGGCGGTCTGTATACGTACATGCCGCTCGGTTTGCGGGTGATGCAGAAGATCACCCAAATCTGCCGGGAAGAGATCGAGCGTGGCGGGGGGATCGAGCTCGAGATGCCGCACTTGCATCCGGTGGAAAACTGGCAGCAGGGGCCGCGTTGGGCGGCGGCTCGCGAGATTATGTTTCGCGCGGACACTGCGGGTGACGGCAAGCGTGGGCCGCGGGAGCCGGAGTTTGTTCTCGGGCCGACGCACGAGGAGGTCATTACGCCGCTCGTGAAGCAGGAGATTTCCAGTTACCGGGATCTGCCGAAGAATTTCTTCCAAATCGCAACCAAGTTTCGCAACGAAATCCGTCCGCGTTTTGGTCTGATGCGTTCACGCGAGTTCGTGATGATGGACGCCTACTCGTTCGACACCACCGACGATGGGGCCATCAAGAGCTATTTGGCGATGAAGGCGGCGTACGCTGCGTTTTTTCGTCGCATCGGTGCGCACGCGATCGCGGTGGAGGCCGATACCGGCGTGATGGGCGGGAGTTTTTCGCACGAGTTCATGGTGCCGGCCGAAATCGGCGACGATGACGTGATTTACAACGAAGAGAGCGGCTACGCGGCGAATCGCGAAAAGGCGACCAGCGCGCTGGTGCCGGCGGATTCGGCGGACGCGGCTCCGATCGGACCGTTGGAAGAATTTGCAACTCCCGGTGCCGTGACGATCGCGGCGTTGGAGGCGGCGCCTTACGGAGTGTCGGCCAATCAGCAGTTCAAGACGCTGGTCTACATGGGAGACGGAAAACCGTTTCTGGTGATCTTGCGTGGATGTGACGAATTGGAAGAGGCGAAATTAGGTTCATTGGGCTTCACGCTTTTCCGGCCCGCGACGCCGGATGAGATTGTTCCGGTCATGGGAGCGAAGCCGGGCAGCCTCGGTGCTATCAAGGGCTCCCTCGTGGATCCGAGCGCATTCGCGGGAATCTTCGCGGACTACGCGATCCGCTTGATCGGCAATGGCACAACTGGCGCAAACAAAGATGGATTCCATGTCCGCAACGTCAATGTCGCGCGCGATCTCGCGGCCACTCAGTTTGGTGATTTCCGGCGCGTGCGTCCCGGTGAGCCCGATCCAAAATCCGGTCAGCCGCTCAAGGTACGTCGTGGCATTGAGGTGGGGCATATCTTCAAACTCGGGACCAAGTATTCTGAAAAGTTCGGGGCCGTCTTTACCGATGATCAGAAGCAGTCGCATTTCATGGTCATGGGCTGCTATGGTATCGGCATCAGCCGTACGATGCAGGCGGTGATCGAACAAAGCCACGACGCCGACGGCATCGTTTGGCCGTGGAATGTCGCTCCGTTTCAGGTGCTAATCTGTGTGCTCGATCCGCAACTGCCCGAAATGATGGACCTCGCGACGAAACTCGCCGCCGCAGCGGAAGGTGCGGGGGCCGATGTGCTCATCGACGATCGCGCCGAGCGTCCCGGGGTGAAGTTTAAAGATGCCGATCTGATCGGGATTCCGCTGCGCCTGACGATTGGCAGCAAGGGCTTGAAGGACGGTATCGTTGAAATGAAATGGCGCGCTCAAAAAGACGTGGCCAAGATTCCGTTGACGGAGATCGAGGCGAAGCTGGCGGCAGCGGTGACGGAGGCGCGGTTGCGGGCGATCGGCTAGCGCTTGGCGTCCATCAGGCTTTGGAGGATCCGGAGATTCTCGCGCGCGGCCGGGTAGTTTGGACCAATCCAAACGGCCCGCTCCAAGCACACCCTAGCGCGCTCGAAACGCTGAAGATTGGCTTGGAGCGTGCCCAACTCGCAGAGCGCGATCGGGTCCCGGGGAAGGGCATTGACCAATGACTCAAGGTGAACAATCGTTTCCTCGTATCGCTGTTCCGTGACGGCGAGCTTGGCGAGTTCGCGGTGCGCATCGGGATGATGGGGGTTGAGCCGCAGTGCGGTGTTGAAATGAACGATGGCCGTTTCCCGTTGATTCTGGCCGGAGAAAAACGATCCCAGGTTGACGTGAACGCCGGGGTTTAGAGGTTGCGCGCGCCGGTTTGCTTCCAGGAGCTGGCGGGCTTCCTCGATTCGTTGGTGATTGACCGCGAGGATGGCGAGCTGGGTGGAGGCGTTGATGTAGTCGGGCTCGAAGGCCAAGGCGCGTCGATAGTGCGCAACGGCCTCGGCTTCAGGTCGACCGGCCACTTGAGTGGCGACTGCGAGCAGGTAGCGGACGGTCGCGCTTTCTTGTGGGGCTGCGATGCTGCGTTTATGGAGGCTGATACTGTTTTCCCAGGCCGATACTTGTTTTTGGGTCAGGAACCCGCTGCAGCTCACGGCGACGATCGCCATACCGATGAAGGCGCGTCGCAGTTTCGGCCCATCAGTGGCGAGTGCGGCGGCCCCCCAGACGAGCAGGGTGAAGACGCTCAGGAGAGGAACATACGTGTATCGGTCGGCCATCGATTGGGCGCCGACCTGGACGATTCCGATGACGGGCACCAGTGTGGCGAGAAACCATAACCAACCGAAAGCGAACCAGCCGTGGGTTCGATGAAGTCGCCAAGCTACGACGCTGATCGTAGCTACCAGCGCCAACGCTCCAGCCATGGTCCAGGCTGGCCATTGGCCGGAATGCGGATTAAGCGGGGCAAGGGAGCTCGGACAGAAAGTTTTTCCAAGATAGCGCACATAAGCCACCACAGCGTTGCCGAGTCGGTCAGCGAGCGAGAAACGTTGACCTAAATCAGCCGCTCCGGACGAGTGCTGGGCGAGGAAAGTCGCGACGCTGTGCGCGAACACGGTGACGAAGAGAGGAATTTTTATCTCAGAAGCATCCACCATCCTAGGCTCGGCCAACGCCGGAGGGGCCAAAGATCGAGTAGCAGCAGGGTGCTGGGGGAGGTAATGGTCATCGGTATGGCGGGCAGTGCCAAAATCAGAGCTAGAGCGAGTAAGGCGTATCGAATGGCGCTTGGGTGTAGGACGAAGCTGACAGAGAGGGCGAGTCCGACTAACCAAAAAAAGTGCTCAACGCGTCTTTGCGCTCCGAAATCCAAGCGACGGATTCGACGTGCAAAGGGTGCAGGGCGAACAACGCGGCGACGATGGCGGAACGCCAAGTCGCGCCGGTCAACGCTCGCCAGACGAAATAGACCAGCACGGTATTGAGGATGTGCCAGACCAAGCTCACCCCGTGCATTGGTAGAGGGTTTAATCCGAACAAGTCGCAGTCAACGATGTGGGCGAGGGAGGTGAGCGAGTGCCAGTTGCTGCTATGCACAGCGGTCCATGCCCAAGCGATGGCCACAGTACGAAGCCCTTGATTCACCATCGGTTGGTGTACGACGTAGGCGTCGTCATCCAGATTTACGAAACCGCACCGGCCGATACCCCCGTAGGCGGTGATCGTCATGGCGATGAGGCGCAGCACAATCGCCGGAGAGGTCTGCGGTCGGGCCCGGCCCGCAGCGCCGATCGCCGCGGGTAAGTGAGACATGAGTCCCCGTTTTTTAGCTGCTTGCGTCATTCAACGGTAAATGACCGTGAGCGGGATTCCGTCGACGGAAGGAAATCTTGGGGATTGTAATGGGAAAGAGAATTCCGTTTGCGCACGGGATTCGGGCGTGTTCACTCACCGATCCGTGAGAAAAATTTACTCCAGTAGTCTTCCCAAGCACACCGTGCAGAATGAGCTTCAGCTCGAGGGCGTGTGGCGTGTCGTGGTGCTGAATGATCCGGTCAATCTCATGTCCTACGTCGTGCTCGTGTTTAAGAAAGTCATTGGTTTCGACGAGCCGACGGCCCGCAAGCACATGCTGGAGGTGCACGAGGGCGGACGGTCGGTGGTGTGGGTGGGTTTGCGCGAACGGGCGGAGGCGTACGTTTTCACTTTGCAACAGTGGCATCTCACAGCGGTGCTCGAATCAGATGAAGCGCATTGAGGTCAAATTAAGTCTGCCAGTGGTCGCTCCCTTGTTGGACGTGATCCGCGAGCTCGGCAACGGGCTGCGCGAGCGTCTGGCCGCACCGCTGACGCTGACGGATCTTGACGAAGAGTTTCGGGACGCTTGGGTGGCGGAGCTGCTCGTGGCGCAGTCCGGCGATGTCGAGCTGCTGCTCGCGTTGTTTGACGGAGAATTTTTTACCGAAGGCGTGGTCGCGTTTGACGAGGAAAACGCCGAAATGATCGTGCGGGCGTGTGCGGCGGTGCGGTTGCGGGTGCGGGAGCATTTTCTCCTGCCCCTGGGCGACGAGGCGCTGGAAACGGGCGAAGTCGACATGTTGAAATTTGCTGAGCCGGTGCGGAAGGCGTTCATGTGCTACCTGTTTTTGGCCACGGTGCAGGAGTTGATTATCCAGCATCTGGACGCAAGTATTCTGGAGTCTTGATGCTGGGCGTGGTCGGCGGATTTTTTTCCGCGCGCAAGGAGCGGTGGGAGTGGCGGCGAGGGTGTCGTCGCCGTCAATGCGGTTGTGTTTGGGGAAGTAGGTCCGGAGTGCCTGACCGCAACGTGAAGGCCAAGTGGTTTGGTTGGGCGGTGCGGAGAAGGTCGTGTGCGTCGCTCCGTTTGCGGTAAGGCCGCGGCGGAGCGGAAGGTTGGCCGAGAGGATTGAGCACTCAAAAAAACTGCCCCGCCGGTCGGACTTCCGACGGGCGGGGCAGGGTGAGGACAGTAGCCGACGGGACGGATTAGAGATCAAAGGTCGTGCTGAAGATAAACTGACGGGGATTGATGATTCGATACGCGAAGGGATTGCCGTCGGGGTTGACGCCCACGGCCTGGAGACGGCCGTTTTCGAGGACGTCACGGATGTTCAACTGAGCCTTTGCGCGGATTTTATCGCCCCAGAGCCTGAACTTGTAGCCCGTAGACAGATCAAAATAGGCACGGGGCTTGTCCCAATAGGGTTTATTGTTGTCGAGGAAGAGGGTGGTGCCGGCGTAAGGGCCGGTTTTCTCGGCCGGTGCGGCGCCGAAACCAATCGATGCTTTGCTTTCCCAGCGGAACGCCCCGCCAACATTGAAGTTTTTCAGCCGACCTTCGTTGAAATCGTAATTGGTGAGACCCGTGGCGCGGTATTCGCGCAGCTGGGAGCGTGGGCGGCCGGCATTCGTGGCGGCGGCCCAGTACGGGCCGAACTGTTCGCCGATCCAGCGTGTTTCCGGAGTTTGCGTGGTGTTCGGCGGCAGCGATGTCCACCAAGTCGGACCCTTGCCGTCGCCGGGGACGATATCGCTGCGCACCGTGGTCCACACCGGCAGCCGAGCCTGCCACCAATCGTAGATCTCGGGTGAGACGCGATCATCTTGGGCGGTGGTTTGTGAGCCAGTGAACTTCAGGCGCCAGTTGCGGGTGGGATTGTAGGTGGCTTCAAACTCGAATCCTTTGGATGACACGTCGGTGGTGCCGACGGTTTGAGGTTGGCTGGGCCCGGAGAACATCAAACGGGTGAGCCACTCTTCGTTCTTAGATTTATCGCTGCCGTAGGGAGCCATGAGTGAAGCGACGAGAGGGAAAATCTGGGCGTCGGTGGGATTGGCGATACCTTGCGCGATCAACCGACTACGGGCGATGTTAGTCGTGAAAAAGCGAAATGAAGGTTGCTGGATATTATTGGATCCGTCGGGTCGACCCTCCATGTCGAGGTAGCGATTGCCGAGCGTGCCGACTTCGCTGCCGCGCGAGTTGAGTTCCTTGGTCTGGAAACGGTTGATCCGGACGTTGAGTTTGCCCTCGAGGGCCGAGACGCTGACGCCCCATTCGGTGGCGAAGCCGCGTGGATTTGGAACATTGCCGAGGCCGACGGATTGCCGGACGACTTGCGGCGCGAAGCTGTCGGACTTGTTAAAGTGGAGGTTAAGCCACTTGGTGGTCTTCAAGACGGCACCGTAAGTTTTGGTGTTGCCGTCTTGTTCCGCCCAGCCAGGAAGATTAATCACGGTGCCCGAGGGCGAGACGAAGCCTTGGGCGGGCCCGAAGATGTTGGTGTTGGAAAGATCGGCGAGGCCGGTGCCGCTGTTGACGAAGGCGCCGGCGCTGGTGCGGGAGCGCTGGCGGTCGCGGCGGAGACCGACGGTCGTCACGAGACGATCATTGAAAAAAAAGCTCTGGGCGGTGGCGTTGATCGTGCGGGTCTCGGTGCGCTGGCGGGCGCCCTGTCCGTTGTTGAGCTGAGTGGACACGGCAACGGGCTCCTTGACCCAGACTCCGTTGCGGTTGTCGAACCACGTGAGAGGGTAGGTGCCGTCGAGGTTCTTGAGAAAGGAGGGACCGCGGTCCACGTTTTGGCCGACGTTGTCGCCGAGAAAATACCGTTGGGCGATGCCTTGGGTGTTAATTCGATTGGTGGGAGTGATCCAAGGATGATTGGAGGTCACGCGTTGGGCCGACTGGTAACCGGTGTTGTCGCTGCGGTCCACCTCGGCGTGGGAGCCGAAGCGTTGCTGGCCGATCCAGGATAGCCAACTGGGCAGGTTGTTGGGCGTGTATTGGTAGGCGAGATCAGCCGACTGAATTTCGATCGTCTGGGGACGGCGGACGCTGCTGGGCGCCGTGGCCTGAATGTAAGGGCGCTTAAAGTAGGGGTTGGGGCTGCCATCGAGACTTTTCTCGTTCACATCGACGTAGATGACGGTCTCGAGATTATCGATCGCACCGTAGACGTTGTTTTCAAATTTCTGAGCGAACGCGCCGGCTTTGACGGCGATCAAGTGGCTGCGGTTGTTGAAGACAACCTGTTCGATTTCGGCGCTGTAGGTCTCAGCTTTGTCGGCCCCATTGTTGGGGGAAACGATATTGATCGACGACCAGTTGTAGATGGATTTATCGTTGGTACCGGGAATAAGATACAGGGGCAGGCCGGTTGGCCCGAGGATGTCGCGGTTGCGTTGGATCGTGGTGCCGCTCTGCAGATAGCGCAGGGTGCTATTGCCGCCGGTGAAGGGGTTGGTGGGATTGCCGGTGGTGACGGCGTTGTTGGTGCGTTGGACGGAAAAATTTTGGATGCTGGTGTTGTCGATGTAGACGCCCGGACGGGAGTAGATGCCGTTGTAACCGCCGATCAGGCCGAAGGGTAGCAGGGCATCGTTGGTGATGGCAGCGGTCTTGGTGCCGTTGGCGAAAGTTGCGATCTGAGTGGTTGGATCCCAAGTCGGGCTGCCTTGGGCTTTCCACTCCGTGGTCGTGTCGCGGGGCGTAATTGAGTTGGGACGACGGTAGTCGTTTTTGTACGACTCGGCGGTGAGTCGGATTTGCGTATTTTTGAACGGACGCGCTAGAATCGTGCCGAACTCACGATGGATGCGTTCGGAGGCTGGCTGGCGGGTGAAGCCTTTGCTCTCTTGGACGGAGGCCACGCGGAGGGCGAGTTTCCCCCGAATGATCGGTTGATTGAAGTTGAGGCTCCCGCGGTGGCCGCCCCAGTCATCAAACCGTAGAGTGGCGTTGGCGGTGACGCGTTCGGGGTTGGCCTGGGTGGGCACAACATTCACTGTGCCGGAGGCAGCGCCGAGACCGAATAGATTGGAATTGGGGCCGCGGGAAATTTCGATGGCCGCTACGTTGTAGAGGTCGAACGGGATAGAGTTGTTTGATCGGAAATTGCCGAAGGCCGTATTGGCGCCGCCTGCGCTCTGACCTGCCGTGCTAATACCGCGGATGCGGTTCGATTGCTGGGGATTGGACTGCACCTGGTCGTTCACGCCACCGGAGCGATTGCGGTTAAACGTCGTGAAATTATCGGTGCCCTCGGTGCTGGCCTCGTAGCGAAAGACGTCGTTGATATCGAGCACCGCGGTATCGAGCATTTGCTGCTTGGTCACGACCGTGATCGAGGCGCCGAGATCTTCGAGTTTTGAGTTGAGGCGAGTGCCCGAGAGAGTGTTCAGGGCTTGGTAGCCCTTGTCGGCGTCGGACGCGACTTGGAAGGGCGAGAGCATGACAGTCTCTTCCCTCAGGGCCGGACCCGTGCCGGGAGCGGTCGCTGGCTTGGCAGCGGGTGCGGTTTGGGCGGCGAGCTGTCCGACGAGGAGCAGGACGGCGATAGCGGCACACGTGTGCCGCGGGAGCGGGGTTTGAGCAGGGTTGGTTTGCATGGTAGAAATCAGGTCAGAATCAACCGCCGTCGTCGTGTGAGACGGTTGGCGGTAAAAACGAGGTGACGTTGACGAATGAAGATGCTGCGTCAGGCCGACTGTATGGCAAGCGCGCAAGCGTTGCACGTGGTGTTTCAGTGCTCACAAGACTATTCAGCGGACCTGGCGTTTTTTGCACTCCACGGCGCTCCAGGCGCTACTCGCCGCGTCGATGTCGGCGGCGGTGGCCGGGGTGCCGGGGGCACGGGCATATCAGCTCTGAAGATCGATTTTTCAGCGCTCAACTGCATCGACACGGCGTCGACCGAGCGGGGACCGGTCCGATGTCGGGCCGGTCAGTGATAAGGCTCCTTATAAGTCGAAGCGCACGCTCAACACGAACTTGCGGGGATCGATGATGCGGTAGGCGTAGGGTCGGCCGTCGGGATTGACGGCGATCGCCTGCAAACGCCCGCTTTCGAACGCGTTCTGGATGTTGAGTTGAATCTTGGTTTGGATTTTATCGCGGAACAGCTTCAGGCGGTAACCGGCGGACACATCAAAATAGGCGCGCGCGTCGTCAAAGACCGGTTTGGTGTTGTCGAGCGTGAGGACGGCCCCTTGGAATGCGCCGCTGGTTTCCAGCGGACCCGCGAGAAAGCCGATAGCAGCTTGGCTTTCCCAACGCACGGCCCCACCCACGTTGAAGTGCTTCAGCCGGCCCTCGGTGAAATCATAGTTGGTGACGGCGGCGAGACGATACTCGCGCTCCTGCGAGCGGCGTTTGCCGACGTTGGAGGCCAGATTCCGGTAGGTCGCCATATACTCGGTCGTGTAAAGCCGGTTCGCCCAAATGGTGCCATCGGTATTTTGGCCCAGCGAGGCCGTGGGCAGGTAGGTATTGAAAACCGTGTTGATTTGGTTCGACCACCAGAGCGGTCCCTTGCCATCGCCGTTGCCGGGGACGCTGTCGTAGCGGACGTTGGACCAGAAGGGCACGTTGTTGACCCAATAGTCGTAGATGTTGGTGCCGATGCGGTCGTCCTTCGCTTCGGATTGGGAGCCGGTGACCTTGATGCGCCAGTTGCGCGTGGGGTTGTAGGTCAATTCCAATTCGTAGCCGCGTGACGACGTGTCGACCGAATCGACGGTGTTGATACGGTTGCCATAGTCGCGCGAGAGCACCGTGAGATACTCCGGCGAAATATTCATGAACTTGGCCACGGCGTCGAAGGATTGCTGGGCCGTGGGCGTGATGCGCTGGGCTTGGAAGCGAGCGGCGACGGTTTCTTCCGCCATGTAGCGGAAGGTGGACTGGCCGGGGCGGTTGTTAGGCTGATTGCGTCCGATGAGGGAATCGAGGGTGCGATTGCCTAGGGTCCGGATGCCCGTGCCCTGATCGCCGAGCGTCTTCGTTGTAAAGCGATTGACCTTAACATACAACTTTCCGTCGAGGAGGTTGAGGGCCACGCCGAATTCCTTGGTGAAGCCGCGCGGATTCTTCACCGGATTCAGAGTATTGAGGTCATAAAAGACGGGCCGGGGGAGAAGGCTGTCGGAATAGCCTCCGGTGAGGTTGAGCCACTTTGTGACTTTGGCCACCGCCCCGTAGGTTTTGGTTTCACCCCTCGTGTCGAACCACGGATTGGCGAAGACTACGTTGGGCGCGTAATTAACCAACCCGGTTGCAGGATCGATCACGGTGCCGGTCGACGTGCGCTGCCGCTGGCGGTCCTTCCGGTAACCGACGGTGGTCACGAGGCGACCGCCGAAAAAGAAGCCCTGCTCACTGTAGCTCATGGAGCGCAATTCGGTGCGGTTCCGGCTGTGGTTACCCGCTTGCTCGAGGCGCTTCACGGCTAGCGAAGTGTTTTCCCACTGCCCTGTAGTGTTATTGAACCACGTTAGCGGAAAAGTGCCGGAGGCATCATCCTCCGGGAAGGGACCGTGTTGCACCAGCCCGTTGGCATTGGGTGCCCCCAGATAAAACCGGTGAGCAATTTCGTGCCGCGAATTATAGTTGGCTGCGGTTTGGCTCAGCCAATTGACCTTCGATAAGTCCGAGAAATAAGGGGCCGTATTCCAAGTGGTCGCATCATTGCGCCCGACCTCACCGTGGGCGGCGAGGCGCTGCTGGCCGATCCATGACAGCCATTTTGACCGTGACTGCGGCGTGTATTGGTAGGTCAGATCGGCGTTTTGAATGTCCTGAATCGAGACCAGGTAACCGGGATTCGGGGAGATTGTCTCGACGTAGGGGCGCAGGTAGAACGGATTGGGGCGGCCGTCTAAGAGCTTAGTATTCACGTCCAGGTTGATCGTGATGTTGCTGTCGAGCCAGTTTGAGCGCTCGTTGCGGAAGTCTTGGCGGAACCAGCCCGCGCGGGCCGCGACCAGCTGGGTCGGCGACTTGTAGGCGATCTGCTCCAATTCGGCGCTCATCGTCTTGGCCGAGCCCACTTCGTGATTGGCGGCGACGGGGTTAATCGTCGACCAATCGTAAACCGACTTGTTGCCGATGCGATTGGGGGCGTAAAGCGGCAGGCCCAGCGCGCCGGTGATCCCTTGATAGCGTTGCACGTAGCCCCCTGACGCCTGATAGCGGAGTTCGGAATTGGTCGTATAGGGAGAGGGCAGGCCGGTGGTCGGGAGGCCGGTGCGCAAGACCGTGAAAAACTGCGGTCCGGTGTTGTCGAACCAGAGCCCGGGCTGGCTCGTGCTCACGGTGGTGAGGCCGATGGGCAACCCGCCCGCGGTCGGCAGGGCGGATTCCACGTTGGTGGCGATGGGGCCCTGCGTTCGTCCGTCCCGATAGGTGACGATGCGCGTGGTCGGATCCCAGCTGGGGCTGCCGTTTTCTTTCCACGTCGAGATGGTCTCGATGGGTGTGATGGAACTTGGGCGGCGGTTCGAATTGTTATAGCGCTCGGCCGAAAACCGCACCGTCGTGGTCGCGAAGGGCTGCGCATTGATCGACGCGAATTCGCGGCGGATTTTTTCGTAGGCTGGTTTGCGGAGAAACCCCTTTTCCTCGTTTACGGCGGCGACGCGCAGGGCAACTTTGCCGCGGATCAGCGGCTGGTTGACGCTGAGGCTCTCGCGATGGCCACCCCAACTGTCGCCGCGCAACGTGGCGTTGAAGCTGAAGCGCTGCAGGTTCGCCTGCGTGGGGATGACGTTCACCGTGCCGCTGGGCTGGCCGATCCCAAACAGGCTCGCATTCGGACCGCGGGAGATTTCAACTGCCTCCACGTTGTAGAGGTCCATCGGGATGGTGGCATTGGTCGAGAAGTTGCCCCACGCCGTGTTGACACCACCGCTGTTGGCGCCGACCGAGCTCCCGAGACCGCCCGACAGTCCGCGGATGCGGTTGGCACGCTGCGGATCGCTGGCGGTCTTGTCCGAGACGCTCCCGTTTTGATCCTTGGAAATGAGCGTGAAATTGGCGGTGCCCTCAGTGCTCGCCTCGTATTTGAACACGTCGTTGATATCGAGTACGGCGGTGTCGATCATCTGCTGCATTGTGACGACCGTGATCGAGGCGGGTACGTCCTCGAGCTTCGTGTTCAGGCGCGTCCCGGACATGGTGTTGGCGGCCTGATAGCCTTTGTCGTCGGAGACGACGCGGAAGGGCGAGAGCATGATGGTCTCGTCTTTCAGCGCAGCGACGCCGGGGTCAACCAAGGGCTTGGGCATCGGAGCGGTCTGGGCCGCGAGGTGTCCGGCTAGGAGCAGAACGGCGGCAGCGGCGCGGGTGCGCTGCGAGAGTGGGGATCGGGCAGGGGAGGTAGTCATGGTAGTCACTGGGTGAAGGAACGCGAAAGGGTGGCAGGCTGGGGCGTGGGGTGAGCAGTGGGCGAAATCGGGAGAAAGATGGCAACGGTTGTGGTGGTGTCAGGCTCTTCGTCTTGCAAGCGTTGCACGCATGATGGTGAAAGTCTCGTTGCGGGTGTTGGCGGAGGCCTGCGGGGTTTCGACGGCGACGGTGTCGCGGGCGCTCTTTGGGCATACCCCGGTGCGGGCGGCCCTGCGAGGGGAAATTGCAGCGGCGGCGGCGAAGCTCGGGTACCGGCGCAATGAGCTCGTGGGAAAACTCATGGTCCATGTGCGTGGGGGCGAACGCAGCGATTCATCGGAAACCTAGCGCTGATCCACGTGCCGTCGCCCGGGCAGCCGCGGTTGTTGCCGGCCCAGCGGCGCATCTTGTTGGCTGCGACGGCGCGGGCCAAGGAGCTGGGTTTTCAGGTCTATGAGTTCAGTGCCGACTGCGATGGCACGATGCCGGATGGATTTGTGCGGGTGTTGCGGGCAAGGGGGGCGCAAGGGGTGATTTTTCTCTTCTCTGAGCCGACCGGGTTGATGGCCGGATTTCCTTGGGACGAATTTGCGACGATCGATATCGACTATGGGCAACGCGAGCCGACGCTATCAATCCTTGCATAAGTTCGTGCACAAGTTCGATCGACGCTCGATGGATTTCTTTTTCTCAGCTTCCGCTTTTTATCTGATTCGTAGTGATACTGGACGTAACGCAGAAACTGATCCCAGCGGTGTTTCGGCCAGACTCTCAGCCGTTTCATAAATTGAGGTAGGAAGATTTGGCTGGTAGGAA
>SYGN01000069.1 GCA_005799525.1 Opitutaceae bacterium
CGTGCCCGGCCCGCGCGACCTCTCCAACCTGCTCGCGCGCACGGATTCGCCCACCCGCTTCCTCGCCTTTACCGAACCGGTCGAAATGTCCGCGCTCAGCTACCGCACGTGGCAACTCACCCAACACGGATCGTGGGTCCTCGCCGCTGGCCTCGGCGGTCTGCTCATTTTCTCCGCTGTCACCGCTCTCACGCCTCGCCGCTCCGGTGCCGCCCCCCACCCGCCGCGGCTTTGACCTTGTCGCGCCACGCCCGCCTCCCCGAAACTTTCCGCTCAGCATGAAGTTCCTCACGCTCCCGGCCCTCCTGGTCGCCGCGCTCCTCAGCGCCCTCGTCGTCGTGCCGTTTTTGCCCGCCGCAAAGAGCCAGACCAGCCTCTTCGCCGTCGAGGTTCCCATGGCGTCCACGGCCCCCGGCCAAGTCCTCCTCTATTACGACACCGGCGCGGGCTTCAACGAAAGCGCCGTCACCCGGGTCAACCTCACCAAATCCACCACCCCCGTCACGTATCGTCTGCCGCTTCCTCCCGGCACCTACCGTTCCTTTCGCTTCGATCCCATCGACCGCGAGGGCACCGTTAACATTTCTTCCGTTCGCATCGTCGGCCTGGGCGGCCGCCTCATTCGCGCCCTTGCCTTTCGTGACTTCAAACCCGCGCAACACATCCAATCCCTCCGTGAACGCGACGGTCGCCTCGAACTCATCGTCACCCCCGGCACCAACGACCCCCAGCTCATCGTCGACTTCCCCCGTCCCCTCGTCGTCGTCGCCACCTTCTCCGACCTCACCCACGGCTGGCTCACGCGCTCCGCTGTGGTTTTCGGCGCACTCGCCAGTCTCCTCCTCGCCCTCGATCTCACGCGACGCTTCCGTCCGCGCCTCGCCTCGCTCGCCGCATCCCTCGCCGCGCGCCCGGCCCGCGCCGTCGCGCTGATCGCCGCGCTCGCAGTGATCGCCAGCGCTTACCCCATCGTCTTCCTCGGCAAGAGCCACGTCTCACCCAACCTCGGCACCGTCCTCCTTTACGACGCCTACCCGACGCTCCCCGGTTACTCGAGCGGTGAGACCACCGATGTTAAAGGCGCCGACGTCGGGGCAATCATGTGGCAACACGTCCCTTTTTCCATGATGCAGCGCCACGCCCTCGCCCAAGGTGAGCTGCCGCTCTGGAATCGCTACAACGCCGGCGGCGTCCCCCTCCTCGCCCAGGGCCAATCCATGTTCGGCGACCCTCTCCACTTTTTCGTGATCGCCGCGAACGGCGCCGCGTGGGCCTGGGACGTAAAATACCTGATCGCGAAATGGCTCTTCGCCACCGCCCTCGGGCTCATCGTCCTCCGCCTCAGTGCGTCCTCTACCCCTCTCTCCTTCTCTCCCTCTCCCCTCCTCCCCGCCGCCCTCGTCACCCTCGCCGCCCCTTTCGTCGGCTTCTTCATCTACCGCGTCAACCATCCCGCGTTCTTCAGCCTCTGCTACGCCCCGTGGGTGCTCTACTGCTGGCTCCGTGTCACCCCAGCGGATACGCCCGCCGACGCCGCCTCATCTTCAACTTCAACTTCAAAACGTCCACTGACGCCCCGCGCGCCAACGGCGCGCTGGGCGTGTAGTCTCATCATCGCCAACCTCGCGCTCATGAATAGCGGCACGGTGAAGGAGGCCTACATGCTGCTGCTCTGCCTCAATTTCTCCGGTGCCTGCGTCCTCCTCTCATCCGCCGCTCCCCTCCGTCACCGCCTCGCCAAACTCGCCGCCCTCTCGTGGGCCGGTATCCTCTTTGTGCTCCTCACCGCCCCGATTTGGGCGACCTTTCTCACCACGCTCAAAACCGCCTACACCGGCTACAACGCGGCCAGCGCGTTCCAAATCCAGCCTGGCCTGCTCCTCGGCCTCTTCGACGAACTGTTCTACCGCCCCCTCATGGCCGAAGAGCGCACCTTTGATCCGTCGTTAAATTTCCTCCTGCTGCTCGGCCTCCTCTATTTCCTCGCCACCCTCCGCCACCACTTTACCGACCGCGCCACCCTCGCGCTCGCCGTCAGTTCGCTGCTGCCGCTCTCGCTCGCTTTCGGACTCATCCCACCCGCGTGGATCGTGCAAATCCCGTTCCTCGCGAATATCGCCCACCTCGATAATACGTTCTCTTGCGTCCTCATCGTCCTCTGGTCCGTCCTCGCCGGGGTCGGTTTCGCCACCGCTGCCCGCCGCCTCGGCTCCCCCGCTGGTCGCGCCGATCTCATCGTCGCCGGCCTGCTCCTCTTCGCCCTCGTCTTCTCTTGGATCGCCTTCCGCCAAGCCGCGCACCGCTCCCTCTTCGGCCCCAACACCACGTTCACCACCCTCCTCCCCGGCCAGACGCTTCCCGTCAGCCCGTTTGTCTGGGTCACCCTCGCCGCCTTCCTCGCCGCCGCCGTCCTCTTCGCCCTCACCGCCCGCCACGCGCTCACGCGCGGTCGCCTCACCTCCGCCGGCGGCCTTCTCCTCACCCTCTGCACGCTCATTTTCCTCTGGCGCACCGGTCTCCACGCCAGCGCCGTCGGCTTCGACACCTACACCGCCCACCCCACCGTCCGCGCCGATTTCCACGCTCGCTCCGAGGCCATGGAATTTCTCCGCACCGCGCAAAAAAAAGAACCCTCCCGCGCCTTCGGTTTCCACGGCAACTTCCACCCGGGCTGGACCGGCGCCTATGGTCTCGAAACCATCCACGGCCCCGATGCCCTCGTAAATCCGTTCATGCGCGAGTTCATCGCCGCCGCCATCGCCCACCCCGGGATTGAACGTTGGTGGGATTGGCGCCTCTACGTCGACGTCGCCCATGCCGCCCTCGCCCGCCCGATCTTCGACGCCCTCAACGTCCGCCATTACCTCGATCTCCAATCCGACCAAGGTGTCCTCGGCCGCGCCCTCACAATCGTCAAGGGCGCCGACCTCGATGTCTACGAAAGCGCCACCGCCTGGCCCCGCGCTTTTTTCACCGACCACCTCGACACCTACGACACACCCGCCGAATTCATCCAAAAAATTCGCTCCGGCGATGGCCGCCCCTTTGCCGTCGCCCAACGCCCCGATCTCGCCCGCAGCCCCGCGCTGCTCTCGATTCCCCGCGGTCTCGTCGACCGCACTGTCACCGCCGCGACCGACTACGTGCTCACCGAAAACTCCACGACCTTCACCGTCCGCGCAAAATCCGCCGGCGTCATCGTCCTCAACGAAGTCTTTTGGCCCAGCGATTTCCGCGCGACCGTCAACGGCCAGAAAACCCCCGTCCTCCGACTGAACCACACCTTCAAAGGCATCACCGTCGACGGCCCCGGCGACTACCGCATCACCTTTCGTTATGTCCCCAAAAACTGGCCGCGCAACCTCGCCCTCTGCGCCACCGGCGCCGTGCTCCTGCTCCTCTCCCTCTGGATCGCCCTCCGTCGTCCCCCCGTAGCCCGCCTCGTGAGAGGCGGGACCGCCCACCTCGGATGACCTCCGCCACCCCCACGTGCCGCGCCTGCGGCTCCACCCAACTCACGCTCCGCGGAAAAAAAACCGGCGAGTTTATCCGCGAGGAGTTCTCCTTTCACACCTGCTGCGATTGCGAACTGCTCTTCGTCGAACCGTTTTCCGGTTTCGAAATCTACAACGACGCCTACTACCGCGGCCAGGGCCCCGATCCGTTCGTCGACTACGCGAGTGAGTACCGCGACTACCGCTGCACCGACCGCGCCCTCGAATTCGCCGACCTCGCCCGCCTCGCCGAATCCTACCTCTCCGTCTCCCCCGCTCTCCTTCTCCCGCGTTCTCCACCTTCCCCCGCTCCCCTGCACTGGCTCGACTTCGGTTGCGGCGCCGGCGGCTTCCTCAAATTTCTCCGCGAACGCGGCACCTTCGCCGGCCGCCCGCTCGAGCTCACCGGCCACGACGTCGGTTCCTACGCCGCACTCCTGAAATCCACCGACGGCTTCCGCATCCTCGACTTCGACGAAATCTCCCGCGAGCCGTCCGCGACCTACGATGTGATCAGCATGATCGAGGTCATTGAGCATCTGCCCGACCCCGCCTCCGCCGTCGCGCTCCTCGCCCGTCTGCTCAAACCCGGCGGCCTCCTCCTGCTCACCACCGGCAACCTCGACTGCCCCGTCGCTCGCCGCCACGGCATTCACTACCGCTACTGCACACCCGAAATCCACGTCAGCCTCTTTAATCCCCGCAGCCTCGCACGCCTCTATCGCGCCCACGGACTCGAGCCGCTCCCCGTTCGCTACGCCGGCACCGTAGTGTTCAAAGTCGTCAAAAGCCTCCGCCACCGACGCGTCTTCCGCGCCCTCGCGCACCTCGCCCTGAAATTCCCGCCCTTCGTCCGCCTCGTCGACCACCTCTACGGCGTCTCCGCCATGCCCTGCGCCGTGAAGCCCGGCTCGGGCCGGTAATTTCATCCTCATTCTTCGCTCACGCAGAGATTGAAAAGGTCCACCACCTTCCCACACTGACCGCTCACATGAGCACGCTTCTTCGTTCCAAACCGATCCGATGCCGCGCACCGCGCAAACCTCCGGCGTCCACCCGGAAGCCCTTCAAAGTGGAGCTGACAGCCGCTGATGTTGCCCTCGACAACGCCATCAGTGCCGCCGCCGCCCGTAGCCTCGCACTCCGCCGCACGTGAGCGGCCTCCGTCATTGGGACCTTGTCCTCGTGCCGTATCCCACGGTCGCAAATCCGCATTATCTCGTTCTGCTCTCCCCGGATTCCCTCACCGCCAACGAGGTCTTCCGAAATCTGAACGGACTCGTCTGCAGCACGATTCGGCCACCTGACAGGCCCCTTCGTTCGCACGAGGTGTTCCTCGATCAGGCCGACTCTTTCGAGCACAAGACGGCTTGCCGTTGTCACCTCATGATTGAATTCGCCCGGGAGGACCTCTTGACCGTTCTCGGTCGCGTGTCGTCTGCCCGCATTCTCGCGATCAAGGGCAAGCTCCGCGAAATATTCGCGCTCTAGTGCTCCGTCCTGCATCCATGCTGCCCTCGCCCTTCCCTCCCATCGTCAACGGCACACTCTCCGTCATCGTCCCAATCTACAACGAGGCCGCGACCGTGCGCCAATCCCTCGACGCCATCCTCGCGAAAACCGTTCCCGGTTGGACCCTCCAGATCATCATGGTCGAGAGCAATTCGACCGACGGCACCCGCTCCATCGTCGAAACCTACGCCGCCCACCCTCGGGTCAAACTTATCCTCGAAGACCGGCCCCGCGGCAAAGGTCACGCCGTCCGCGCCGGCCTCACCCACGCCGCCGGCGACGTCATTCTCATCCAGGACGCCGACCTCGAATACGACCTCAACGACTACGACACCTTGCTCGCGCCCCTCGCCGCCGGCCGGCAAGAATTCGTCCTCGGCTCCCGTCATGGCGAAGGCGGTTGGGCCATCCGGAAATTTTCCGACCAGCCCGTCCAAGCCTTCATCCTCAACCTCGCGCACTGGGGCTTCACGCTCCTCATAAACGTCTCCCTCTTCATCTGGCTGAAGGATCCATTCACCATGTATAAGGTCTTCCGTCGCGAATGCCTCGACGGCCTGACCTTTGAGTGCAACCGCTTCGACTTCGACTGGGAACTGCTGATGAAGCTCGTCCGCAAAGGCCATCGCCCGATCGAAATTCCCATCAGCTACAAATCACGCTCCTTCAAAGAAGGTAAGAAAATCTCCATGTTCCGCGATCCCCTCACCTGGCTCTGGGCCGTCGTGAAATATCGCTTCGTGAAACTCTGAGCGCCCCGACCTGAACCGCCACGAATTACCCGGATAGCACGGATTAATTCAGCTCATCCCCTCAGTCCGTGCCCGTATCCGTGTAAATCCGTGAAATCCGTGGTTAAAAATTCCGTCCTCCGGTCTCTACAGTCTCTCACCGCACACGCGTCCTCCGCATAGCCCGCGGTCATCCCCCCGCCTCCGCTCCCACCGCCCTCCATGCCCGACCGGTCGCTGCTCGTCACTCTCGCCGTCTTTCTCGGGCAATGCCTCATCTTCTCGGGCGCCGGCGTCGCCGCGCAGATCTGGCGCCGCCGCCTCACCGGTCGCGGCTCCAACGCCCTCGAAGCGATTTTGCTCGGCGCCCTCGCGCCCTGCGCCCTCGGCTACCTCGCCTTCGCCCTCTCCTTCACCCACCCCCTCCTCGGCCGCGCCTTCGGTTGGCTCACCATCGCGGGCATTCTCGGCACCCTCGCCCACAGTTACCTCCTCCCGCTTCTCCAGATTTCCTTCCGCGCGACCTCACGCCATTCCCGTTCACTTTCACTTCCGCCCGCCCTGCACGCCCGCCTCCTCGCGCTCACCGCGCTCGCCGGCGTATTCTATATTTCTGTACTCTTTGTTTTTCCCCACGGTAAGTTCGCCGCTACCGCCAGCCAGCGCTTCCTGCCGAATATGCCCGGGGATAATTTTATCCCGACGATTTTCGCCGAACGCCTCGCCAGTGGCGTCCCTCCCCAACACCTCGGCGCCGGCTGGCTGAGCAGCGACCGTCCGCCCCTCCAAGCCGGCCTCGCCGTCGTCACCATTCCAGCCCTTCAGACGCTCGACATCGGCTACGACAAAGCCTGCGCCACCGCCGGCGTCTGGTTTCAACTCCTCTGGATTCCCGCGCTCTGGGTCTTTCTCCGCTGGCTCGGCCTCACTGAACGCGACGCCCACGCCGCCACCGCCGCCCTCGTCTTCACCGGGTTTCTCCTCTTCAACACGATCTTCGTCTGGCCCAAACTCGCCGGCGCTGCCCTCGTCCTCCTCGCCTTCTGCACGTTCTTCGCCACCGAATCTGCGATCGATCGCCGTCACCGTTGGGTCGTCGGCGGTGCCCTCGCCGCCTGCGGCAACCTTGCCCACGGCGGCGTGATGTTCTCCCTCGTCGCCTTGGTCCCCATCATCGCCTTTTCCCTGCGTCGCCGTTGGCGGCAATGGCTCCTCGCCGCCGCCGCGTTCACCCTCCTTTCGCTCCCTTGGCTAGCCTACCAACGTCTCTACGAGCCTCCGGGCAACCGCCTCCTCAAATGGCATCTCGCCGGTGCCGTCGAACCCGACGCACGCTCCGTCACCACCGCTCTCGTCGAAAACTACACCTCCCTCGGTTGGTCCGCCGCCCTCGCCACCCGCCACGAAAACCTCCGCATTCTGTTCCTCGGAGAATGGCAAAATCTCCTGACCACCCGTGCCCCCGGTGCCATCGCTGGTCGGCGGAGCGAAGAAGTTTTCCATCTCTTCCGCACCCCCGCCGCGTGGATCCTCGGTGCCGCCACGCTCCCCTTTTTCCTCTACGCGCACTACCGCCGACGCCGATTCCCACCACTCACCGCGTCGTCCCCATTGGATCGAATCCGCGTCCATCCGTGTTCATCCGTGGTTAAAAATTCTGTTCTCCGTCCTCCGCCGCCCCTTCCCCACCACGCCCTTGCCGTCCTCTGGCTCGCGCTTACCCTCGTCCTCTGGCTGAGCCTGATGTTCCAGCCCTTCGGCACTCTCGTGCACCAAGGCTCCTACGTCACGTCGCTCCTGCTCCTCGGCCTCCTCACCGCGTGGACGCTCCTCCTCTCCCGCAAACTGTTCGCCGCGCTCGCCCTCCTCCAACTCGCCCTCTTCACCCTTACCTGGTTGCCCCACAGCTCCGTCCCCGCGAGCACCGCGCCCCAACCCTTCGCCATCGCCGTCGCCGGCCTCTCCGCGCTCCTCATCGCCACCCTCGGCGTGACCGCCCTCCGCTCCCCCGCTCCCCCTCTCTCCCTCTCCCCCTCTCCGTCTTCCCACCTCCGTGCCTCCGTGTCTCTGTGGTTTAAAAATCCACGCTTCACGCCCGCCGTCCTCGCCGTCTTCGCGATTCTCCTCTTCCTACGCAAACCCTACGCCCTCCTCGTCCCGCAACTCTACGCCGAAGACGGCACGATCTTCCTCGCGCAAAACGACCTCTTGGGGCTCCGCGCCTTCCTCGAGCCCTACATGGGTTACCTGCACACGCTGCCGCGCTTGATCGCGTGGACCGCCTCGCGCTTGCTCGACCCCGCATGGTGGCCGGCCTTTTACAACGTCACGGCCTTCGCCCTCTGGCTCGCAGTTATTGCCCGCACGTTTTCCCCGCGACTCCCACTCCCGTCCGCGCTCCGTCCTTGGCTCGCCTTCGCTTTTTTTCTCGGCCCGCAAACCGGCGAGGTCCTCTTCAGCATCACCAATCTCCAGTGGGTCGTCGCCTTTTTGCTGATCGAACAAGCCTTCCTCACCGCGCCGACCACGACCGCCCAACGCATCACCGACCTCGCCCTCGTGGCCCTCGTCGGCCTCACCGGTCCGTTTATCATCGCCCTCGGCCCACTGCTCGCTTGGCGCTGGTGGCGCGACGCCTCCTCGCCACGCTTTAAACGTTCATCCTTCAACCTGCAACTGCTCGCGCTGGCTAGCACCTGCGCCGCCCTTCAAGCCTACTTCATTTTCCGCCCGGGACCCCGCTTTGTTTTCCCGCCCTTCGACGCCGCCCACTTCTGCGCGGTCGTCGGCCAACATCTCCTCGTCTGGCCCGTCTTCGGCGATAACCTCGCCCGCCACTTGCCGCCACTGCTCCTCGGCTTCCTCGGCCTCGTCCCGGTCGTTGCCTTGCTCGCTTGGTCTCTCCGCACGCACGCGCGCCGCCCCCTCCGCGCCCAACTCGTCGTCGCCTTCTTGCTCGTGATGGCCGCCGGCGTGTATCGGGCCCGCCCCGACACGTGGAACCTCGACAACTTGGTCTTCGGCGATCGTTATTTTTACCTCCCGCGCGTCCTCCTCGCGTGGTTGCTCGTTCTCGAAATAGATGCCGCCCAACGCTCCGTCCGCTGGGTCGCCCGCGCCACCGCCCTCGCCATCTCCGTCGTCCATCTGAGAGGCTACAGCGTCCCCGCCGAGCCCAATTACCAATGGAGCCGACACGTCGACCCCATCCGCCGTGGCGTCCCCGCCAACATCCCCACTCTCCCCGAGGGCTGGACCATGGAATACCGCGGCCGCCCGTCGCCCAAATAGCCGAGCCCACCGCCCGAACTGAATCGTTCTCGTAATCGTTCTCGTGGACCGCTCGCACGCTCGTGCTGGTCGGTTTTCTTATCCACCTCCCGCTATTTTTTCGCCCGCGCCTCCCAACGACCACTGGGCCGAACACGCGATCCCATCCGCCGCGGCACACCCGCCAACATCAAAACCCTCCCCGAGGGCTGGTGGATCGAATACCCCGGCCGCCCCACTCCTCGGTAAGCCTCGCCTCTTTTGCCCCAGCCGCTCGCTCGGGTGTGATGCAAATACTCCCAGCGATCTGCATCCGCTTTGCGGCTCTCCGCGTCCTCCGCGTTTCAAAATCCGAACTCCGGCTGACCTGTTGCCGCTTGAGCAGAGTGTGGATCACACCCTTCTCGCTCCTCCCGTAAACCCCATCCTTGCCCACCGCCCGATCTGTCGCCTTCGTCGCTAGCCACCTCCTTTCCTCCGCTCCCGCCCGCCCCACTCCGGCCCGCACCTTCCCACGATGTCCAAAACGCTCCTCGTCACCGGTTCCTCCGGCCTCATCGGCTCCGAAGTCTGCATCTATTTCGCCCGCGAACTCGGCTACACCGTCCACGGCGTCGACAACAACCAGCGCGCCGTCTTCTTCGGCCCGTCTGGCGACACCCGCTGGAACCAATCCCGTCTCGCCGCCGAGCTCCCCGGCTTCGTCCACCACGAGCTCGACATCCGCGACCGCGCCGGTGTCCTCGCCCTCGTCAAATCCATCCGCCCCTCCGTCATCGTCCACACCGCCGCGCAACCCTCCCACGACCGAGCCGCCGCCATTCCCTTCGACGACTTCGACACCAATGCCGTCGGCACCCTTAACTTCCTCGAAGCCGTCCGCCAAGCCGCTCCCGAATCTCCGTTCGTGCACATGAGCACGAATAAAGTCTACGGCGACGCCCCCAACCGCATCGCGCTCACCGAACTCCCCACGCGCTGGGACTACGCCGATCCCGCCTACGCCGACGGCATAGCCGAAACGTTCACCATCGACCAATCGAAGCACTCCCTCTTCGGCGCGAGTAAAGTCGCCGCCGACGTCATGGTCCAGGAATACGGCCGCTACTTTGATCTACCCACCTGCGCCCTGCGCGGTGGCTGCCTCACCGGTCCCAACCACACCGGCGTCGAGCTCCACGGCTTTCTCAGCTACCTCGTGAAATGCAACCTCGAGGGCCGCGAGTATCGCGTTTTCGGCTACAAGGGGAAACAGGTCCGCGACAACATCCACTCCCTCGACGTCGCCCGCTTCATGGCCGCGTTCGTCGCCGCCCCGCGCGCGGGAGAAGTCTACAATCTCGGCGGCGGCAAGGCCAACAGCACCTCCATCCTCGAAGCCTTCGCGCTCACGGAAAAATTCACCGGCCAACTGCAAGTCTACACCTACGTGAACGAAAACCGCGCCGGCGACCACATCTGCTACTACAGCGATCTCCGCAAAATGCGCGCCCACTACCCGTCTTGGGACCTCACGCAGTCGCTCGAAGAGACCATCCGCCAAATCGTCGTGTCCTGGCAAAAACGCCGAGTCTCCTAAGTGCCACGGGCTTTCCAGCCCGTGTTTCGCCGATCGCCTCTTTCCAAAGTCCCCGGCCTCCTTGCGCCTCTTGCGCAATCGTGCGGCCCGACTTCGCTTCCCTCTCTCGCCCGAAACAAACGCCGCCCCCGCCGTCGAACCCCCACCACCATGCCGCGCCCCGTCTCCCCTTTCCCCCTCTCCCCGTCTCTCCTTCTCCTCCTCTCCTTCACCTTCACCCTGCTCCTCACCCCGGCCGTCCACGCGCTGTCCGTCATCGCCCCAACGTTCCCCCAACTCGTCGCCGCGTCCGACACCATCGCCCGCGGCACCGTCACCGCCATTCGCAGCGAAGAGTTCGATTCTTCCCAGGGCCGCGGCGTCCGCACCCTCGTCACGCTCCGCCTCGAGCGCACCCTGAAAGGCACTCCCGCCGAAACCGTCACCCTCACGCTCCTCGGGGGCACCGTCGGCAAGC
This sequence comes from Opitutaceae bacterium, assembly GCA_005799525.1. Taxonomy (GTDB): domain Bacteria; phylum Verrucomicrobiota; class Verrucomicrobiia; order Opitutales; family Opitutaceae; genus GAS368. Next base: position 11,044 of record SYGN01000069.1, read on the forward strand.
GCACCCTCCACGTCGTCGGCCTACCCTCCTTCACCGTCGGCCAACGCCAAATAGTTTTCTTCGCCAACAACGGGTCCGTCCTCTGCCCCCTCGTTGCCGCCGGCCACGGTCGTTACCATGTCCTCACCGACCCCGCGACCCAACGTGACTACGTCACCCGCGACAATCTCGCGCCCCTTGCCTCCACCGACGAAATCGCGCTCCCTCTCGCTACTCCCGCCGTCGCGACGATCACCGCCCGCCTCACCGCGCCAGCCGACGCCCTCACCCTCGCCGCCTTCGAAACGCAGATCACTGCCGCCCTCGACTCCCCCGCGCCCGCCGCCCGCCTCCCGTGACCATGTGCACTATCCCCCACCGTCGGTCCGGCTCCGTCTCACCCTCTCGCTTTTTCTCCTTCCCCCTAACGGTCTTCTTCACGCTCCTCGCCCTCGCCTCCGCGCCCGGCGCCCACGCTTACGTCCCCTTCCGCTCCACGTGGCCGTCCGGCGATATCCCTCTGCGCCTCCAATTAGACGCCAGCGCCGCCACTCGCATCTTTCCCCTCATCGATGGCGCGATGTCATGGAACGTCGTCGCTCAAGCCGCCCTCGACGACTGGAATCTCCACCTCGGCCGCTGCCGTTTCACCAGCACCATCAGCACCACAACCTTTTCCGCCCGACAAGAATTCGACGGGCTCAATCAGGTCTCCTTTTCGACCAACACCTACGGCCTCGCCTTCAGCCCCTTCGAACTCGCCGCCACCCTCCTCGACAATTCCGACGGCCTCGGCGACACCGTCCGTTCGCGTGAAGCCGATGTCATCGTCAACAAATCGGTCGTCTGGAATTCCTTTCGCGGCCCCGCCCGGCGTCCATCCACCGAGCCCGTCTCCACCGATCTCCGCCGCGTCCTGCTCCACGAATTCGGCCACGTCCTCGGATTGACCCATCCCGACCTCGCCACGCCCCGCCAAAACGTCGCCTCCGCTCTCAATAGTTTCATCACCGACATCGAGACACTCCAACCCGACGACATCGCGGGTGTCACTTATCTTTATACAACTCCCATCGTCCCTCCGGTCCTCACCACTCAACCCTCTCCCCAAACCGCCTCCATCGGCAGCACTGCGCAACTGACCATCGCCGTTAATAACCAAGACCCGCCCGTCGCCGACGATTTTCACAGCTACCACTGGTATTTCAAAGCCACCGGCGCGACCACGTTCGAGGCCCTCTTCACGCTCATCAAACCCGGTTCTCTCACCTTCGGCTCCGTCCAACTCGAAGACGCCGGCAGCTACTATTTCCAAGCCATCACGCCCGACCACACGCTCACCAGCCCGACCGTCACTCTCACCACCACGCCCGCGACCCTCTCTCCCGAGACGCAGCTCGCCAACCTCTCCACCCGCGGCATCGGCGGTTCCGGCCCCCGTTCGATGATCGTCGGTTTCGTCGTCACCGGCACCCGCCCCAAAACCGTCCTCCTGCGCGCCGCCGGCCCCACCCTCGCCACCTTCGGCGTCACCGGTACCCTCGCCGATCCGCAACTCGTCCTGAAAAATTCCGCCGGCACCACCATCGCCACCAGCACCGCCCTCTGGGACCAAAGCCCCAACGCCCCCGACATCCGCACCGCCACCTCCCGGGTCGGCGCCTTCGCCCTCCCCTCCGGTTCACGCGACGCCATCATTTTCACGGCGCTCGCCCCCGGTAACTATACGGCGACCACCACCAGCCCGAGCAACGCCACCGGCACCATCCTCATCGAGGTCTACGACGCCGACGCCACCCGCGATTCCGCGAGTCGTATCGCAAATCTCTCTACGCGCGGCTACGTCAGCACCGGCAGCGACACCCTCATCGCTGGCTTTGTCGTCTCCGGCCCCGGCCCGCGCACCTACCTCGTCCGCATCGCCGGCGACACCCTCCGTAGCCTCGGGGTCACCGCCACCCTCGACGACCCCTTCCTCAAGCTTTTCACCGGCAGCACGCTCCTCCGCGAAAAAGACGACTGGGATTCCCCGGTATCCTTCCAGCCCGCCCTCCGCGCTGCCTTCACGTCCGTCGGCGCCTTCGTCTTTTCCGACCGCCAAGAGCCCGCCATGCTCGTCACACTCCGGCCCGGCAGTTACACCGCCCATGCCACCGGCCTCACGAACGACGGCAGCACCAACCCCACCGGCAACGCGCTCATCGAAATTTACGAAGTGCCGTGATTCACGGAGGCCCCCTCTCGGCGAAGTTTTCCTCAAAAATCCGCGTTCCCTTCCGTGCCCTTCGTGTCTTTCGTGATCTCTCATGTCCGCCACGCCCGACTTTAAACATTTCTTCGGCAGCGTCCCTTCCGACCAAAACGCGCTCGATCTTTTCGCCGGCGAATGGTCCTCCTCGCCTCCCGCCGATCGCCCTGAACTCACCGCGGGCGCCACCCCCCTCTTCGACGATCCGCGCATCGCGTGGGCCCACCATCATTTGATGGAAATGGGCGTCGCCGGCGGCTTCACGGGCCGCGATGTGCTCGAGCTCGGCCCCCTCGAAGGCGGCCACACCTACCTCATCGACCGTCTCAACCCCGCCGCCGTCACCGCCGTCGAAGCCAACGGTCGCGCTTACCTCAAGTGCCTCATCGCGAAGGAAACCTTTCGTATGAGCGCGAAAGTCCGTTTCCTCCTCGGCGATTGCCTCGCCCACTTGCGCGCGGTCGATAAAATTCACGACATCGCCGTTGCCTCTGGCCTCCTGTATCACCTCACCAATCCCGTCGAACTCCTCGAACTCCTCGCCCTTCGGAGCAACGCGATTTTCCTGTGGACCGTTTTCCACGACGCCGCGTTTGTCGCCCAAAACCCCGTCCCCGGCGCCAAGTTTTCCGAACAACTCCCGATGGAGCACGCCGGTTTCAAACACACCGTCCACCGCTTCAACTACGGCCCCTCCCTCGATTGGAAGGGCTTCTGCGGCGGCGGCGACGTCTACAGTTATTGGATGGAGAAACAGGAAATCATCGGCGCGCTCCAGCACTTCGGCTTCAAAGATTTTCGCACTGAACAACACCCCAACGTCCACGGCAGTGCCCTGATGCTCGTCGCCCGCAAGTAGCCACTTCCCCTCCGGAAATCGTTCTCGTTCGTCAGGATTTGCCGACGGAAAAGAAAGATAACGATTAAGAGAAAGAGGAAAGAGAACGCTATCCGAGGAACCCAAACGCTTTCCCTCGGCCCCGGCTCGCCCCTCCGCACTCACGCCAAGTTTGACGTATCCTTCCGCACCAACCATCGTTTCAACCATTATGACCGCGACCCACCGCCTTCTCCGTACCGCTCTCGCAACTCTGGCGTTCAGCTTGGTCGGCAGCGCCGTCGCCCAGTCCGGCTCGAGCAGTTCCCCTTTCATGCCCCCCACCGCCGCGGCCATCACCCAGGCGGCCGGTGAGACCCTCGAGTTCGCCGGCGTGAATATCATGAGCACGAAGACCTTCGTGAATGTCTTCGACAAGCAGGCCAAGAAGGGTCGCTGGATCGTCGTCGGCTCCATCGATGGCGGTATCAACGTCCTCAGTTACGACCCACGCCGTGAACAAATTGTCGTGAAAGTGGGCGACCAACAAAAAACCCTCACCCTTCGCAAATCCACGACCACCTTCGGCCCCGCTCCCCAGCCCGTCGCGATGATGCCTCCCGCCGCTGGGTTCTCCGTCGCGGCCCCGTCTCCCGTCCCGCCTAGTCCGGTGCCCGCTGAGACCACCCCGTTGCCGCTCGCCAGCATTCCCCTGCCAGAACAACCGGCCAAGCCCTTGACGATCGCCCGCCAAGAAGAAGAAGCCCGCATGCTCGTTAGCGACCTCCTCGAAATCGGCATGGCCCAACGCAAAGCCTACGAAGAAAAGCAAAGAAACGGCACCGCTGGCCAGCCCGAGCAGCCGTCTGCCCCCGCGCCGACCAATCCCCCGGGCACGTGATTCTCTGCGGGGTCCCACTCACGCGGAGTTTCCCGGGGTAGGAGCCTGCTTGCGGGCGATTCAGCACTGCGGTTTTTTCCACGCACCCGATCACCCTCACCGATTCCGGCAAGCCGCCCCCTCCCAGTGGCGGCGAGCGCCAGCAAGCCGTCTTTTCCCCCGATTCCGGTGAGCTGCCAGCAAGCCCGCCCCCTCCACCGCCCAATCCGCCACCACCGCCAAGCCCCCACCGTGTCGTCTCCAATTCACTGATAATCGTTCTCGTTCTCTTATTCGTTCTCGTTCTCTTTCTCCCCCTCTCCCGCGCTCCCGCTCTCCCCCTCTCCTTCATCCACCCTCTCTCATGCCCAACACCAAACTTCCGAAATCTCCGCGCATCCTCACGACCACCGTCGGCTCTTATCCCGTGCCCGACTGGCTCGCCGCCCTCCCCAGCGAGCAAGCTGCGATCGACGCCACCCGGGTCGTATTCGATATCCAACGTCAGGCGGGCATCGACCTCCCCACCGATGGCGAGCTCTACCGCTTCGACGTCAATCACCCCGACACCAACGGCATGATCGAATATTTCATCCGCCCCATGGCCGGCGTCTCCTCCGTCGTCGGTCGCTCCATCACCGATGAATTCTACCGTCACCATCCGATGGGCTTCCGCCGCAAACCCGCCGGCGTCGTCTCCGGCCCGCTCGACGAAGGCTCGCTCAATCTCCTCGCCGATTGTCAACGCGCCGCCTCCGTCTCCGGCGGCCCGTTCAAATTTACCGTCACGAGCCCCTACATGCTCGCCCGCACACTCCTCGATCACCACTACCGCGACTTCACCAAGCTCACCATGGCCCTCGGCGAGGTCCTCGCCGCCCAAATGCCCGGCCTTCCCGCCGCGTGCCTCCAGGTCGACGAAGCCAATATCCCCGGCAATCCCAACGACGGTCCCCTCGCCGCCGCCTCGATGAATCTCGTCCTCGATGCCATCGATAAAAATACCGAACGCGCCGTCCACTTCTGTTTCGGCAACTACGGCGGCCAGACGATCCAAAAGGGTAATTGGCAAACACTCCTGACGTTCCTCAACGCCCTCCACACCGATCACCTCGTCCTCGAGCTCGCCCACCGCCCCAAAGCCGATCTCGATGCGCTCAAGCACATCGACAAAAAAATCACCCTCGGCGTCGGCGTGATCGACATCAAGGTGAACCACATCGAGACCGCCGATGAAGTCGCCGCGCGCATCGAAGCCGTGGAGAAAAAAGTGGGCCCGGGCCGGGTGCGTTGGGTGCACCCCGACTGCGGTTTCTGGATGCTCAAACGCTCCATCGCCGACCGCAAAATGGAGGCCCTGGTCCGCGGGCGCGACCTGTATTTGGGTCGTTGATTTCAATCCGCACGGAGCGGCGCTTTCCCCAGCGCCGTATTCTCGCAGCAAACGAGCACCCCGCCGCGCCCCATTGCCCGGTCACTCCCCGTCCTCGCCCCTCGCGATCCGTCCATCACAGAATCCCCTGCGCCAGCTCGCTCTCCCACAACAAATATTCCCCTTCTTTCAATCCGGCCTTCGCCGGATTTTTTCGTAGATACCGCACACACCGCGCAAAGTGCCCCGCATCGCGCACCAACCGGTCAAAATAATCCCGCTGCCACAGATGCCCCGACGTCCCTCGCAGTGTATTAATCTGCCGCGCACTGAAAAGCTTCCAAGCATGCAGCATTTCCTCGAGTTCATGCCCCGCCATCAGCGTGAACAGTGCGTGCACGTGATTTGGCATGATCACCCAGGAAAACATCTGACAGCGCGTCCCCTCGAAAAAGCGTAGCGCCCCCGCCACAATCTCCGCACTCGCCGGCTTGCGCAGCACACACGCACCGTGACCCGCATCGAGCCACCGTTCGATCTCCGCCGTAAATCGGGAATGATACTCCCGCTCCACGTCCTCCGACCACGGAGTCGGATGCTGCCCCGACCACACGGCGCGCTCGCCGAGCCACGGGTCCATCAACGCCCGCGGCACCGCATCGCCCAACCTGAACGAAACGAAATACACTCCTCCTGCCTGCTGCCAGTGCGGCAGCCGATTCGCGCTAAACTCGATCTCCCGCCGCGGATCAAAAAACTGCATCTCCTCCAATCGCATCCGCCCCTTGAACTCCACAGAGCGGCGCTTTCCAAGCGCCGATTTTCGATCTGCTATTTTTAACCCTGCAATGGCCCCCACTACTCCGCCCTCTCTTCACCCGCCCTGCCCCATCGGCGGTTAGGAAACCGCCGCTGCGTTTGCTCCCCCGACGGAGCCGCGCTTTCCCCAGCGCCGCTCCCAGCGGGCTCCCCTCCTTGGTGTCTCACTCGCCCTGAAACTTTCAGGAATGTTCATTTTGACTCCACCGCGCTCGCGGCGAGAGTTCCAGAATCTGTTTCCAAAGCGCCTAAGCACCGCACCATGCCCGTCCCATGACTGCCTCGTCCCTCCCCTTCCTCACGTCCATTTTCCATCCCGCCGCCGCCACCCCGGGTGAAATCACTGCGGCCACCGAGCTCGCCCGCCTCACCGGTGCCTCCGTCGCCGCGACCGCGAGCGTCCCCCTTCGCGGTATCCTCGTCGCCCTCGCCTCGCGCAACCTCGTCGCCCGCATCCCTGCCGCCCCGGCCTCGCCATCCGTCTACGCTTCCTCCGAGCCCGCCTGGACCTGGATTCGCATGGCCGCATCCGACTCCGATTCCGCCGGAGCCACCGGGGAGATCATCGCCACCCACGGCGCCTTCCTCTTCGCCGCCGTTCGCCTGTTCACCAACGGCGTCGGCGCCTTCACCCGCGAGAAACTCGCCGCCGGCATTCTCCTCCCCGCGTCGTTCGGCTGGCACCGTCCCCATTGGGACGCCTGCTACACCCAATACTGGCGCTCCGCCCGTGGCTTCGATCCCGAGCGCTACGTCGCCGCCCTCGCCGAAGCCGGTTTTACCCACTGCGAGGTCAACAGTCTCCAAGCGCACATGCCGCACGAGGATCTCGTCGCCCACGAATACTACTCGCAGTTCTACACCTACGCCCCCGGCTTCAACCACTTCGTCGACACCGACCTCACCCGCGGCCTCTGGCCCGCCCTCTACCTCGACGCCAACCTCAACCATCTCCGCAAACTCGCCGACCTCGGCCGCCGCTACGGCCTGAAACCCGGCGTGTGTATGTTCGAACCCCGCACGATGCCCGAGCGGTTCTTCCAAAAATATCCCACACTGCGCGGCGCCCGCGTCGACCACCCGTTCCGCTCGCGCCTCCCGCGTTTCACGATGGCGCAAGATCACCCCATCGTCCGTCGCCATTACCGCGAAGCCCTCCAGAAACTCATCCGTGCCGTCCCCGATCTCGGCTACATGTCGCTCTGGACGAACGACAGCGGCGCTGGCTTCGAACACACCGCCTCCCTCTACGTCGGCCGCAACGGCGGCCCTTTTATGATCCGTGAGTGGCGCAACCACGACAAAGTCGCCGAAGCCGCCGGCCACGGCATCGCCCGGGTCCTCCGCAATCTCCAAGCCGGCGCCGCCGAGATTAACCCTCACTTCGACGTCATCCTCCGCATCGAACCCTTCAAAGTAGAGCACGACCACATCAAGTCTGGCATGGGTCGCCACGTCGGCTACGAAACCCCCTCGCTCCTCGTCCGCGGCTACTCTCTCCCGTATCCGCATCCCAAGTATCCCGAAAACTTCGGCGTCGCCGGCAGCATTTTCCAGAGCTGGATGGACCCCGCCGAAAAGCCGGCCCTCGCCGAGTCGCGCGCCCAGGGCATCGAGCCCGTCCTCCACTACTCCGCCTGCGGCGTGATGAATCACGAGCCGCTCATCGGCCTCCCGTTCCCGCGCCTCCTCCACGCCAAACTCACATCCGCCGCCGCGACCGGCCTCACGCGCCTGTCCGCCCTCGGCGGCCTCGCTCACCCCACCGCCACCCCCTACTGGCCCAATATCGCCGCAATCTCCGCCGCCCAATTCGTCCCCGGCCGCCCCATCGACGACGTCCTCCGCGACTACGCCTCCCGCCTCGTCGGCCCCTCCGCCGCCCCCACCCTGACCCAAGCGTGGTGCGATTTCGAAGACGCCCTCGTCTGGCAACCTCTCGTCCCGCTCTTCTGCGTTTTCGGCTTCTGCTGGCAACGCACGTGGGACCGTCCGTTCGTCCCCGACCTCGAAGCCGTTCCCGCCGCCGAACGCGACTACTACGAGCGCCACGGCTGCTTCCAGTTCAACAATCCCAGCCTCACCGACCTCGGCAAAGACGTCCTCTTCGATCTCATCACGCGCGAGTCCGGCGCGAAGATGGCCGCCGACATGGACCGCGAACTCCTCCCGCGCGTGCGCGCCGTGCTCGCCTTCCTCGCAACCCAACTCGCCGCTGCCCCCGCCCACTCCGCCGCCGTCGCCGTCTTCACCGACCTCCGCGACCGCGTCCGCGCCTACCTCCACTGGAGCACAACTCTCCGCAATGTCTGCGCTTGGTGTGAACACGTCTACGGCTACCTCGACCCCTCCGCCAACGACGCCACGCGCACCACCTGTTCTCAAAAACTCCAAGCCGCGATCGACCTCGAACTCGCCAACACCCGCGGACTCCTCGAACTCATGGAGACCACCGCCACCGAGTTCATGGTCGTCTCCTCCGTCGCCGAAAATACCTTCTTCTACGGCGAAAACCTCGCCAATCACCTCCGCACCAAAATCCGTCTCACGGAAAAATATCGGCACCACCAGCCCCGTATCGACCGCCACATTATGTGGCGCCCCGCCCTCGGCACCGTCTGGCCCGAAGGTTGGTCCGCGACCTGACCTCCGAACGGTGCGGCCGTTTCCCAACCGCCGACCCTCAACCCTCCCAAACCACAAGCATCCCTTCTCCCCAGAGCCATCAGTCATTAGACATTAGTCATTGGTCATTAGTCATTCTCCTTGTCCTCCCATGAGCACCGCCACCGTCCTCCCGCAAATCTACTCCTTCGGCCACGCCCTCGATATGGACGACGACAAGATCGGCCTCTTGCGCGACTCCTCCGACGCCGCCGAGAACGTCCCCGAACTCCGCCGCCGCTTCGCCACCGACGGCTATCTCTATATGAAGGGCTACCTCGACCGCGACGAAGTCCTCGCCGCCCGCGCCACGCTCACCGCCGGCCTCGCCGCCGCCGGCGTCCTCGACCCCGCGCATCCGACCATCGACGGCGTTTGCCAACCCGGGGCCGGTTACGTCTTCAAGCCCGAACTCACCCACAACAACCCCGCCGTCCAAAACCTCCTCTACTCCGGCCGCCTCCCCGAGTTCTACCGCCAGTTCTACGGCGAAGAAATCCGCCACTACGATTTTACCTGGCTCCGTGCCATCGGACCCGGCAAAGGCACCAACCCCCACTGCGACCTTCCCTACATGGGCCGCGGCACCCACGGCCATATGACGTGCTGGCTCCCCTACGGCGAAATCTCCTTCGAACTCGGTGGCCTCATGGTCCTCGAAGGTTCGCACCACCGCATGGATCTCCTCGAAAACTACATCTACCGCGACGTCGACTCCTACTGCGCCAACAAACCCGAGCAGGTCAAAAATGCCACGAACGGTGCCAAAGGCTTCGGCTGGACCTTCAGCGGCACCCTCTCCCACAACCCGCCCGTCCTCCGCAATAAATTCAACTGCCGCTGGCTCACCACCGAGTTCCAACCCGGCGATTTCATCACCTTCTCGATGTTCCTCGTCCACGCCTCCCTCGACAATCGCACCGAAAATCGCTTCCGCATTTCCAGCGACGCCCGGTACCAGCGCGCCAGCGAACCCATCGACGACCGCTGGATCGGCCTGAATCCCCCCGGCCACACCACTGCCGGAAAAAAGGGCCGCATCTGCTAAACGCTTTCTCTTTCCTCTTCGGCTTTCCCTTCGTCAGGTCCCGGCCATCCCACCTCGCCGCCCTCCGACGTCCAGCATTCGAGCGAAAGATTAAGAAAAAGAGGCCAGAGAAAGATCAGCATCACCCCATGGTCGCGCCAATCCCCACCTTCGAACGGAGCGACGGTTTCCAACCGCCGTCCACGCCCAAGCCCGCGTTCGCACCCACGCCCGCCCCCACCGGCCGGCTCGCCGCCGTGCAGGAAATGGCCCGCTGGTTGCGCCTCCTCTTCGAAACCGAGCGCGAGTTCGTCCGCACCGCCACCACGCTCATCTACCGCGTCGGTGAGCCCGAGCTGAAGTATCTCCTTTGCCAGCACGTGTGGGAGGCCGCCAGCCACGCCCGCTTTCTCCGCGAGCGCGGACGCGAGCTCAGTGGCTTTGGTGCCACCGACGATGTCCGCCCGTCGCTTCGCCAACTTTTCAACGAAGCCGTCATGCCCGCCGATGCCACCGTCGCGCTCGCCGGTTTCTACCGCGTCATCAAGCCAGCCCTCCACGACGCCTACCGCCACTACCTCACCGCGACGCACCACCTCGCCGACTGGCCCTCCCGCAAACTCGTCGAAGAATTCCTTGCCGACGAAACCCGCCACGCCGCCGAAATCGTCCCCTATCTCCCCGTAGCGGCGAGCGCCAGCGAGCCGACCTCCGCGTCCCCCGTAGCCGCGAGCGTGAGCGAGTGGTCAGCCCACCTCACCACCCTCCTCGCCTCCCACGGCGGCCTCCACTCCCCTTCTCCCCCTCTCTCCACCACCCCCTCTCCCCCTCTCCCTCTCTCTCCTGCTTCCGCCCCGCCGCTCCTCTCCGCTACCCGCTTCTACACCCACCCGCCGACTCCGAACCGCGGCCGCTTTCCCACGTGCTCCAGCGTCTTTAGCGACGACCCTGCGGAAACCCCCATCGTCCGCGCGTGGCTCATCGACCCCACCACCGATGCCCGCGTCATCCGCATTATGGTCTATGTCTGGCTCATGATGGAACTCGACGCCGTCGACTACCTCGCGACCGTTTTCTACGACACCCCGCACGCGCCGTTCGATCTCCACCACGATCTCGCCCGCCACCTCTGGGATGAGTCCCGCCACAGTCAGTTCGGCTACCGCCAACTCCCGCGCCTCGGCGTCGATCTCCTGACCCTCGAGCACTCACTCGATCTTTACACCATCCTCGTACAGATGACGCCGTCCGAACGCTACGCCATGATGACCATGGAATTTGAGGCCAACAGTTTTCCCACCAAAGCCCACGTCATGGACCGTGTCCGCGAGCTCAATGACTTCGAGGCCGACACCCTCCTCGCCTTCGACCGCAACGATGAACAGAACCACGTTCGCTCCGGCCACCGCTGGCTCCCCGGAATGATGGCTCTCTTCGGCGAGACCCGCAGCCCCGAGGAATTCGTCGCCGCCACCCGCGCCCGTTTCGCCGGGCTTGCGAAAACCTACGGCGGCATCACCCCTCACAGCCTGCCCGCCCATCAGCGCCTCACCGGCGAAAAAATCCTCCGCCTGATCAAGTAGGTCGGACTTCAGTCCGCCTTCCACGGCCCCGCCATTTTTATTTTTTCCGTCGTCCCCACCATGCCACCCGCTCCCGCCAAAACCTACCGCGCTCTCCTCGTTGGCACCGGCGGTATCGGCGACGCCCATGTGCGCGCTGTCGAGGCCACCCAGGGCCGCGTGGAACTCGTCGCCGCCGTCGACCTCGACGCCGCCCGCGTCAAAGCCTTCTGCGAGCGCCATCGCATTCCGTCCGCGCTCACCGACTACCCGACCGCTCTGCGCGAGGTGCAGCCCGATCTCGTCTTCATCGCCGCCCCGCCCTCCCTCCACCGCCACATGAGCATTGCCGCCATGGAAGCCGGCGCGTGGGTCCTCTGCGAAAAACCTTTCTGCGGCTCCCTCGCCGAGCTCGACGCTATCGAAGCCGCAGAAAAACGCACCGGCCGCTACTCCGCCTGCGTCTTCCAAATGCGCTTCGCGTCCTCCACCGCGCACGTCCGATCCCTCGCCAACGACGGCCAACTCGGCCGCCCCCTCGTGGCCGTCTGCAACACCCTTTGGTTCCGCGATGCCTCCTACTACTCCACCCCGTGGCGCGGCAAATGGTCCGGCGACCTCGGCGGTCCCACGATGGCTCTCGGTATCCACGCCATGGATCATCTGCTCCATCTCCTCGGCGATTGGTCCGAGATCCAAGCCGTCGCCGCGACCCTCGACCGCGACATCGAAGTCGAAGACGTCTCCGTGGCCATCGTCACATTCGCCAACGGCGCCGTCGCTTCCATCGTCAATAGCGCCCTCAGCCCACGCCAGGAAACCTACATCCGCCTCGACTACCAAAAAGCCACCGTCGAGCTCACTCACCTTTATAGCCACACCCGCGACAACTGGCGCTTCACCCTCTCGCCCTCCGCGCAAGAAGAGGGCAATTCCCTCTCCCAAGCCTGGCAAAGTTTCCCACCCGACGTCGGCTCCACCCACGCCGCGCAACTCGCCGCCTTCGTCTCTGACATGGACTCCGGACGCCGCCCCCTCACCTCTGGCGACGACGCCCGCCGCACGCTCGAACTCCTCACCGCCCTCTACAAATCCGCCTTCACCGGCGAAATCGTCCGCCGCGGTTCCATTCTCCCCAGCGATCCTTTCTACACGTCCCTCCACGGCGGCCGCTCCCTAAAAAATAGCCACCACCTCCAACCGTATCCCCGAGTGAACTGACTCCCGCCCCCCTCTTTCTCTTTCCTCTTTATCGTTCTCTTTCGTCAGGAATGTCCCTCCGCGGGAAAAAAAGATTAAGCGAAAGTGGGAAAAGCAAGATCGAGCTCCTCTTCCCCTCTGCCCCCATGCTCCACCTCGCCAATCGCGAACTCGCCCTCGCCATCCTCGATCCCACCGATCCCGCCGACCTCGCGCGCCAAGGCTGGCGCTACTGCCACGGTGGCTACGTCTGGCAAGTCACCGATGCTAAGCTCGGTCCGCTCGTCAGCGGTCCGTCGTATCCCGCCGAGCCCGGAGTCTACGACGGGCAAGGCCTGCCCGAATCTTTCCGTCACACGCGCCGCGACAACTTCTCCCGCCTCACGTGGCGCGGCGACACCGGTGTCGCCATCGGAGCCGGCACGATCACCGCGAGTCCGGACCCGAAAGCGTCCGCGCACGACTCCGTTCGCCTCGGCGAACGCTGCCAGTGGGCCGTCACCCCCGCCGCCGATCACGTCATCTTTCAAACGCGTCAAACCGCCGCCGGAGTTTCCTACGAACTCACGCGTAAAATCGAACTCGCCGGCCGCACGGTCACCTCGTTCACGCAACTCACCAACGTCGGTGACACCCCGCTCGCGCTCCAATGGTTCCCGCACCCGTTCTGGGCACTCACCGAGCAGCGTGCGAAAATGCAACTCCCTGCCGGCACCACCGTGCCGGAAAACGGCGTCTTCATGATCACCCCTGATGGTGCGCTCACGTTCAAACGCCCCTTCGGCCCGAAACCAGACAACCAGTTCGCGCTCCTCACGCTCCCGCCGAAGACGCCGCTCACGCTCTCGCTCAACCACCCCGCGCTCTCCCGCGTCACCTTCGCGACGAGCTTCGTCCCCAGCGAATGCCCCGTCTGGGCCAACGCCCACACCGTCTCCGTCGAGCCCTACCTCGCGCTCAACCTCTCCCCCGGCGAAACTCGCCACTGGCACGTGCGCCACGAGTTTAAAAAGTAAGGCGTTGAGCGTTTCTCCGTCAGTTCAGCCCCCAGAGAGCTTGAATTGGCGGGATTCGTCCGTTTGGATAAAAGCTCTTCCATTACCTCAACTCCGTAAGCCATGCCTCGAACTCGCTCTGTTGTCCTGTGGCAAGCCCTCGTGTTTGCCGCGATCTTCCCCTCCGCGCTCTCCGCCGCCACCTACACCCATAATTTCAACTCGCTCGCTACCGACACCCCGAATGGCGCGATCAACACCGCGCTCGTGCTCAGCGGGGGCTTGCTCAACGGCGTGGCCACCAATGCTACCCTGATTTCCAATCGGAGGGACACCAACGGGACCGGCACGATCAATGTGGGCATCGTAAAGACCGGCGTCGGCACCGTCGGCGCCATCGCTCTGCGGCTGGCCGACAAGGCGACGGGCAACGCCACGGCCGCGCTGGTGCTTCCCGTGCTCGATGCCACTGCCGCGGTGACGGAATTCACAGTCACGTTCAAGTTACTCCTCGATCGAACCGCCGCAGCGGTCCCTGCGGATGGATTTAATATCAGCTTCGGTCCGACGCTGAGTGGTCTGGGCAGCGCGAGCGGACACAGTGCAGCCTATGGGTTGGTCGTGAACTTCGACACCTATGAGAACGCCACCACCGATCCCCGCAGCATCGAGATTTTCGCCGACGCAAACAGCGCGGGCAATTTCCTCGCCACTGATCTCCCCGGCAGAAACTTCACCTACGACCAGACTTTCCGCACCGTGACGCTGCACTGGCACGCGGCCACCGGACTGGACCTCACCTACGATGGTCTTGCGATTTTCACCGCGTTGCCGACACCGGGCTTCATCCCAACCGTGGGCTGCAACTTCGCTTTCAACGCCGCCACCGGCGGTTTGTTTCAGGATGTATTCATCGACGATCTGGCGATCACCACCGTCGCCACTCCCATGGCTCCGGTCCTCACGGGAGGCGTCGTCATCGAGGAAATCATGGTGACGAATGCCAACGGTTTGGAGGACGAGGATCTCGCCCTACCGGGCTGGATCGATCTCTACAACGGCACAACTTCTGCGGTCAACGTGACCGGCTGGCACCTCGACTACAACAGCGCAGCCGTTACTGCTCCCGGCCAGACTCCGCCTCCCACCCGCTACACGCTGCCCAGTCTGACGATTCCCGCGTTGGGCCATCAGATCGTCTTCGCCTCAGGCAAGAATCGCTTCACCAACGTTCGACCGCACACAAACTTCACGCTCCAGAGCGCGGGTGGCCGGTTGACGCTCGTGAATTCCGACGGTCGCTCGGCCGAGCACTCGCTGCTCTTCGGCCCACAGCTGCAAGACGTTTCCTTCGGCGGACTGGGTTCCGCGCAAACGCCCGGATATTTCGAAATCCCCACGCCGGGCTCGACCAACAGCGGTCGCCAAGCCGCCGGTCGTCGCTTGACCGCGCCGGTCTTCTTCAAACCGGGCGTCATCCCGATGGCTGATCAACCGAGTGCGGTCGTCACCGCCGCCCTCACACTGGGCCTGCAGTTGCCAGCTGGATCTCCTGCAAGTTCCGAAATTCGCTACACGCTGAACACCGCCGAGCCGACCGAGACTTCCACGCTTTACACTGGCCCGCTCAACATCACGGCCAGCACCTGCGTAAAGGCCCGCGTCTTCGCACCGGGCTTCGTCCCGTCGAAAACCGGCAACCGCTCGTTCATCTGGCTTTCCAGCGCCGCCAACACGAGCGCCACCACGCTCGTTAACGTCGCGACGAACTACAACGGCTCAGGCCAGCCCTTCAGCAGCAACCTGCCCGTCCTCGTGCTCGACAGCTACCTCCGCAACGTCGACGCCCTCACGAATCCCGCGGGGCTGCGGCCGTATCGGTTTTCCCAGGTCGCCGTGTATAACGTGAAGCCCGACACCAATCGCGCCAGCTTTGCCAACGCCCCCGACCAAGTGCTGCGCGGCGGCACCCACGTCCGCGGCCAAAGTTCCTCCGGCCAGGCCGAGCGCCCCTACGCGCTAGAGATCTGGAAGGAGGACGAGGACAACGATCGCAACGTGCCGATCCTCGGCATGCCAAGTGAAAGCGATTGGATCTTGATGTCCCTCACCTTGGATAAATCGCTCATGAGGAACTATCTCATGCAGCAGGCCATGCTCGATGCCAATGGCCCCGGCGCCGGCGTGCGCTGCCGTTTCGTCGAAGTGTTTTTCAACCAGG
This sequence comes from Opitutaceae bacterium, assembly GCA_005799525.1. Taxonomy (GTDB): domain Bacteria; phylum Verrucomicrobiota; class Verrucomicrobiia; order Opitutales; family Opitutaceae; genus GAS368. Next base: position 26,828 of record SYGN01000069.1, read on the forward strand.
GCAACACTACGCTCGACTACGCCGACTACCGCGGCGTTTACCTGCTGATGGAGAAGCCGGCCCGTGATCGGGAGCGCGTCAACATCGCCAAGATAAATGGCAGCATGAGCGACCCCACGCTGATCAGCGGCGGGTATATTTTCAAAAACGACAAGACGCCCTACGACTACAAGATCAACGCTGCCTCCAATGCCACCATCCCCGGCTCGAGCCGCGACTACGACATCACCGACCCCGAACCCGTCACCGTCACTCAGGCCAACACCCTCGTCGGCTGGCTCAATCGCATGACCACCGCCCTCGCCGCGCCAGACTTCAACCAACCCGCCAGCGCGAACTACTATGGAAAATGGCTCCATGAGCGCAGCTTCATCGACAAGACTCTCTGGTATGAACTGTGCAAAGAGGTCGATGCCTACACGTTCAGCTACTACTTCTCCAAGGACCGCAACGGCCCGATGACCGCTTTCCCGTTCTGGGACGTCGATCGCAGCCTGGGCAACAGCAACTACGGTTATTCCAACTCCTCCTTCGGCATGAAGTGGTGGGTCGCGGGATCAAACTACACGTATTACTCTCGGCTGGACGACGACCCTGAGTTCAACGACCGCTACTGGAATCGCTGGACCGCCCTGCGGCGCTCGCACTTCGCCAAAGACACCTTGTTCGATCGCATCGAGGCCGTTTACACCCTTCTCACCGACGGAAACCGTGCCGACATCGTCAATGCCGCGAACGCGACCACGATGGCGATTCAGGCACCGGTTGCGCGCCACTACCGAAAATATCCGATTCTCGGCACTAACTCGTTTGGCGGCGGCCAGACCGGCCAGGCTAATCGCACCACGTGGCGGCACGAGGTCGACGCCCTGAAAACGTGGCTCGGCGAACGCTTGGAGTGGATCGACGGCGCACCGCAAGCTACGAACACCACCACGCTCGTGCCCCGTCTCAAACCCACGGAGCTCATCGACGCCTCCACCAACCGGCCACAATACGGCGGCAATGTGCCGGTGGATTTCAAATTCCGCCTCAACAACCCGAACCCCGCAGGCGGCACCACCTACTACACGATCGATGGTACCGATCCGCGGCAAGTCGGCGGCGCGCTCGATGCCACCGCCCTCACGACCGCCACGGGTAGCGTGGCGGCCTCCACGATCCTCGCCGGCGGACAATCATGGAAATGGCTGCTGCCCACTGCCGCGCCCGCCGCCGATGCCGGCGGCCTCGCGTGGACCGCCCCAGATTACGCCGACACCGCGTGGAGCGCCGCCGCAGCCCCGCTCGGCTACGGCGAGACGACGGGCCTCGCCACGAACATCTCTCCGGTCGCACCGAACTACACTGCCGCCGATGCCGAGCCCGGCCCGGCCTACTTCCGCACGACGTTCACTGCGACCGGCACCACCGGCCTGACCACGGCGTTCTTCGAGATCATGGCCGACGATGGCGCGGTGATTTATCTCAACGGCGTCGAGGCCGCGCGCGTCAACTTTCCCCTCGCCCCCACCCCAGCCACCTACGGCCAGGAAGCCCTCGGCCCCATCGATCCGGGTAACAACTACGTGGGCACCGAAACGATGTTCGTCGCCGTGCCCTTTGACCGCTCGCTTCTAAAAGAAGGCACGAACACGTTGGCCGTCGAAGTCCACCAAGCGATCTATTCCTTCCCACCGAATGCGGCCAACGCCTATCCGCGGAACGACTACTCGGATCTGCGTTTCGATCTCCGCATCGTAGGTCAGGCTGTGTCAGCACCCGGCCCCGTGATCGCGGCCGGAGCTCCTGGCGTCCACACCGTGCGCACTCGGATCAGGATCGGGGCAACGTGGTCGCCGCTCACCGAAGCGATTTTCGTTTTGGGCGGCACGCCTGCGACCGCGGCCAATCTCGTCGTCAGCGAGCTGCACTACCATCCCGCCGACCCGACACCCGCCGAGGTAGCCGCCGGATTCACCAGCGGCAACGATTCCGAATTTATCGAGTTGATGAATATTTCCCGCATCCAATCGATCGACCTCTCCGGCGTGAAGCTCGAAGACGCCGTCTTGTTCAATTTTAACACCGTCGCCCCGGCATTGCGCATCTTGCCGCCGGGCGGACGGATTGTGGTCGTGTTGAACCCGGCCGGATTCGCCTCCCGCTTGGAGCCAGGAGCCCAGCCTATCGTCGCCGGCGCTTATTCGGGCAACTTCTCCAATAGCAGCGAACAGGTGGTCCTCCGCGCCGCCAATGGCACGCTGATCAAACAATTCACTTATCGCGATTCCGCTCCGTGGCCGACTGAGGCGGACGGCGACGGACCCAGCTTGGTGCTCAACAGTCCGCTCACTAACCCCGATCACGCGCTCGCGAGTAGCTGGCACGCAAGTCCTCCAATGGCGCTGGCAAAGGCGACTCTTGCGCCCACCGCCCCGACCGTCGCGGCACAGTCCATAGCGAAGACCGTTCTTTTTGGAGACAGCACGAGTCTCGCCGTGTCAGTAAACAACACCGAATTTACCTGGTATCAGTGGTTGAAAGACGGAGTCCCAGTGGAAGGCGCCACGAAATCCGTGTTGTCCTTCGGCAGCGCGTCACCGGCCAATTCGGGCAACTACTCGGTGGTTATTTCCAACGCGGGCGGCTCCGTCGTGAGTGCACCCGCGAGAATCGATGCCGTCACCGGCAGCACACTCGCCAATCTCTCCGTGCGCGCGTCTCTCGGCGTCGACCAAACCCTCACTCTCGGCGCCGTGTTGGGTGGTGGCTCCAAGAACATCCTCATTCGTGTCGCCGGCCCCGCCCTGGCGGCGTTTGGGCTCAGCGGCATGGCTGACCCCAAACTCGAACTCTTCACCGGTAGCAGCACGACTGCGGTCGCGATCAACAATGATTGGCCCAGCTCCCTCGCCGGTGCCTTCGCGTCGGCCGGCGCGTTTGGTTTTACGCTTGGTTCCAAGGACGCCGCCTTGAGCCAAGCCCTCACAGGTGCTTTCACGGTGCGGGCCTCGGGCACCGGAGCTGGAGCGATTCTCGTCGAGACCTACGACACCGCCGGCGGCCTGTCACCTCGGCTGGTCAACTTCTCGGCCCGTAATCGAGTAGGCACGGGTGACGATATTCTCATCGCGGGATTTTCCATCGCCGGTGCCGGCAGCAAGCAGGTGCTCATTCGTGCCGTCGGCCCGACACTCACAACGTTCGGCGTCCCCAATCCTCTCACCGATCCGACCCTCCGGGTGATCGACAGCAAAGGCGTGACCGTTGCATCCAACGACAATTGGGCTGCCCCCCTCGCCCCCACCTTTCTACAGGTCGGCGCCTTCGCCCTAACGCCAGCGAGCCGGGACGCCGCGCTCGTCGTGACGCTACCCGCCGGCGGCACCTACACCATCCAAGTGTCCGGCGTGAGCAACACAACGGGCGAAGCGTTGGTCGAAATCTACGAAGTGTTCTAAAGGAATGCGTCCGCGAGATCGCCGGGCTTGGCCTCTCGTGGAAACGCCACGGAGCAAAAGGCAGACCGAACTTCCGTCGTAGCGGAATGCGTCGGCGTTTTGTTCGACGTCCGACCGTGCAGAGTCATCAGCCGGTCTGTGCTGAGATCGACGGAACCCGGAGGTGAACGATGAGTCTCCTTCGGACCAGTTATCAACCCGCCTCCGCTTAAAGCTACGTCGCCCCACGTGTCCCCTCGTTTTTTTCCTCGTGCCATGGTTGGGCTACGCGTCGGAGCACCACGCTCCGACAGAAAATAGCGCGGTTGCGACGAAACGCCGGATTGGCGGTGCCATCTCCGCTCATATTTCCGAGGCCATTCTCGCCCAACTGCCCGCGTTCAAGCCACCACCACCGCCCACGGCCAAAGCCGCAGCACCAGAGCCGGTCGATGTCCCGGTGATTTTGGAGCGGGTGATCGTGACGGAGAAGCAGGTCCCGAGAATGGGCGAATTCAGATGCTGACGAAAATGGGGCAGGCGGCCTACCTCCAGAAACAATTTCCCGGTGCGGTCGTGCCGGGACCGGACCCACTGACCGAGACAACACCCAACTACGCGGCGCAGATGCTGCGGGACAAACAACGCCAGGAGAAACTCCGCAGCTTGGGAGAAAACGTCGCTGCATTTCGCGCGACCGGAGATAAAGCCGGGAGTGATCGCCTCGAGGAAGAAATGCAGCGCGCCCTTATCCGCCGCTACGACTGGCGGGACGAACGCCTGGACCGATCGTATGACAAAGACCGACGATAGTCATGACCACGCGTTCAAACGAACCGATGTTGCAGCGGTTGCTGCACTAGCAATTGATGGCGGCAAATCGATGTACCTCCACCAACAGTCCAAACATCACGCAGATTAGTCACGTGCCCTCCGTTAGCTGATTCCGATGAAACATTCTCGGCACCGGATTGCCTGAATCAGAATCTCCACCCTCCGTCCTCCCTGCAAGATCTCGTCCGATCTATGTACCAGTTCCAGTTCGTTTTGAACGCCACCGGTCGGGGTAGGTTCCGACTCTTCGTCCTGCTTTTCTCAGGGATTCTCGTCCCGTCTCTCGCCGCGGACTCCCTTTCCCCCGAACTCACCGATGCTATTGGCGCGGCGCGGGGCATCATTGCGAAGGACGCCACCAAGGTGCCTGGCCTTGCGGTCGCCGTCGCCTTCAACGGCAAAGTCGTCTGGTCGGAAGGATTTGGCTATGCTGATCTGGAAACTAAGCGGCCAGCAACACCGGCCACGACGCGTTTCCGCATCGCCAGTATTTCAAAATCGCTCACGGCGGTTGGACTCATGCGACTGGTGGATCAGAACCAGTTGGACCTCGACGCGCCGGTGCAGAAATATGTGCGCGATTATCCGGAGAAACCGGAGGGCGTCGTTACCCCGCGTTTGCTGGCCGGACACCTCGCGGGTATCCGCCACTATCGGTTGCTCGAAGCGTTCCGCAACGAGCCGTTCGCCAATGTGCAGGCGGGGTTGGCCATCTTTAAGGATGATCCGCTGGTCGCGGCCCCGGGTGAGAAATTTCATTATTCAACTTACGGCTATTCGGTCATCAGCGCCGTCATGGAGTCAGCCGCGCACCGGGACTTCCTCGATTTCATGCAGGCTGAAGTATTCGCTCCTCTTGGTATGAACCACACGGGACCGGACCGGGCCGCGGCGGTCGACCCGCTGAGAACGCAATTCTATAAGAGCAGTTTACTCGGTGGTTTCAGCCCCGCCGGGCCGATTGATTCCAGTTACAAGTGGGCCGGTGGCGGATTTCTCTCCACTGCGGAAGACTTGGCTATTTTCGGCTCGGCGCTGTTGCAGCCCGGATTCCTGAAAGCTGACTCACTAACGCAAATGTTCACCCCCCACCGAACAAAAGGCGGCAAACCCAGCTCTTATGGCATCGGGTGGGGAATCGTGCGCAACTGGAGAGGCCGGACGTACTACCTCCATACCGGCGACCAGCAGGGCGCCAGCACAATCCTGATAATCCTGCCGAAGCCGAAAATCGTGATAGCCGTCCTGAGCAATGTGTCCAAGGCCTCCCTACTCAGCCGGGATGATCCTGTGTTCCTTGTTAAGTGCTTTGATGGCGTAACGGTGCCGTCGCCGGATTTGAAGCAGTGATCGATTAGCCGAGCCATCCCGCCACACGAACACGACGTCCGTTGCGCGAAGAAATTTGGCGAAATCACTGTCGTGGAGGTTGCGAGGAATTCTTAACACGCGGGCACTTCGTCTCCCATAAAGTGGAGCTGGCTCCTTCCCGGGAGCAGGCCGGGCCCGGGGCGCTACACGCACCACACCGCCTCGCACACGTGGCCGCGCGCGGTCACCAGATGTCGCCCTGGACCAAAACACAGCGCGCAAACGCCGCCTCGGTTTCGCTACGCTCTGCCGCGTCCTCGCGCGCCTCGAAGGTGATTTCAGTCACCGTCGGCAGCGGACCGATCAGCGGGCGAGTTTCAGCTACAGCGATCGGCGGGGATGCCACCTAGCGTGAGTCATTGCTGCCGGCTCTGGCAACCTACACGCATTGGATCGAGGGACGGGGCGCTCAAGAGTTCTATCAATGACCAGAACACAAGCCAGGGGGACAAATACGAACCGACGCGTTCGAGCCGTCTCGCAGACAAAACGATGCTGTCCGCCTCCACTCTACCTCGCCAACTCCGGGACGACCTCGCCTATCACCAGCTCACGTACCCCTTGGGCCCGAAACATCGACATTTGTCCTACCGCTGCGATCACTCGCCCGCCGTGCAACCGCGCCACCGACGCGTTACCCATCGCCAGCACCGCCTCGTCAGGATTGAACTTCAGATACGTCTTGAGCTTGCGCACCCGGGAAGCGTATTCCGCCTTTTGTTCCAGCGTCGTAGCCGGAAAGTGCGGATTGATCACGGCGGGGAAGATCCCGATCGCCGCCCGGCTCACGACATCCGCCGTCGGAAAATCGTTCGTTGTGCCGATGCGGAGCCCCGCGACATTCGCTCCCGCGCTTGATCCGCCATAAGGCACACCCGCCAGTACCCGAGCCCGAATCACCTCGAGCTGCCCGGTGCGCTGCAATTCACCCAACAGCACAAACGTCTCGCCGCCGACGACGAAAATTCCATCCGCCGTTTCCAGCATCTCTTTGGCCCCCGCCGGATCACGTCGGTGCAAGGACTCCACCTTAACGCGTTCACCGAGCAAATGGATAAACGCCGTCCGGAGCCGCAGCTCCATCGCGTCGCGTTCTGTCGCGTGCGTGGCATGCAGCACCAATGCCACCCGCCGACTCGCCGCATAGTGCTCGCGCATCACCGGCAGCACGGAGTCGGTAAAATGATTTCCATTCATCATCGAGCCGCCGCAAACCAACACCGAGGCCTGCGGTGACGTATAAAATCCCGCGACTGGCGGCGGCGCGCCACGCAAGGCCAGCACCATACCCAATGCCAGCGTTCCCAGAATCCGGTAGATCAGCATCTATTCGAGCTCCGGTGATTTCTTCTTTTTTCCTTCGCCCCTCTTCTTGCCTACCGCACCAGATGCCCCGTCGTTCTTCGTCGGCATCGGAGCCTTCACCGCCACACGCCACGCCACCAGCTTCGCGTGCAATTCCTTCGCTTTGTCCGGCATCGTGGTCGCGAGATTTTTCGACTCCCCGATGTCGTCACGTAGATTGTAGAGCTCCAGCCGCCCGTCTTCGAGATACTCCATGAGCTTCCAATCACCCGCGTGGATCAGGCTCACTGGAGTCGTGCGCCATTGATCGGCGCCCATGCCTAAGTAGCCCGGAAAGTGCTGAAAAATCGCTTCACGCTGGAGCGTCGCACGGGGCTTCCGCAGGAGCGGCACGAGACTCTCGCCGTCAAACACCTGCCCAGCCGGCATCGCGCCTCCCGCCAACGCCACCAGCGTCGGGTAAACATCCACATGGATCGCCGGCACATCACATACCGAGTCTGCCGCCACTTTCCCCGGCCACCGCGCGATAAACGGCACGCGCGTCCCTCCTTCGTAGAGACTGCCTTTGCCATGCCTCAGCGGTGCATTGTCCGTCACATCGCCCGCGCCGCCTTTGGCCAGACCTTCCCGAGTGTAGCCGCCGACGCCCCCGTTATCGCTCGTAAAGATCACCACCGTGTTCTCCACTAATTTCAGCTCCTCCAGCTTTGCCATCACGCGCCCGACGCTCTCGTCGACACTCGCGATCATCGCCGCGTAGGTCGGATTGTTGTGCCCGCCAACACCGGACTTGTTCTTAAACCTGGGGATCAACTCCGGCTTCGCATGGTGCGGCGAGTGCACGCCAAAGTGCGGCAGATAGAGGAAAAACGGCCCGTCCTTTTTTCGGGTGATGAAATCCACCGCCCGATCCGTCAGAAAATCCGCCAAATACTGCCCCTTCGGATACTCCGTTTTCGGGCTCGTCGCGAAGTCGAAGTGAGCGCCCATGGTCACAATGGCTTCGTCGAACCCGCGCTTACCGGGCGCATGTGCGCCCTGCTGCCCGATGTGCCATTTGCCGAACATCCCCGTCGCATAGCCCGCCGCCTTCAACGCCTGCGGCAAGATCACGCGGTCGAGCGGCAGCTCCGCGATATTGTTCACCGGCCGCAACGGCCGCTTGCTCCAGTCGAAACGCTCCACGCCACCCACCGTGTAAACACCCGTCCGCGCCCCGTATTGTCCACTCATCAGCGCGGCGCGGGTCGGAGTGCAATTCTGGCAATGATGATAGTTTGTAAACTTCATTCCCTGCGCAGCCAGGCGGTCGATGTTCGGTGTCTCGTAGTATTTGCTGCCGAAGGCCCCTACATCCGTGTAACCGAGGTCGTCGGCCATGATGAAAATAAGATTCGGCTTCGACGCCGCAGGTGCCGCCGCGGAAGCAACTCCTATGATTCCAAGGAGAATCATCACGAGACGGAGGGATGTTTTCATAGTTAAATGGAAAAGAAAATTTTCCGACGACTTACGGTTATTGTTTCTTCGTCTTGCGGTTCGCTTGACCCGGCCGCTGGGCCCCGAGGCCGGCGAAGACCGGCTCGATCAGTTCGCGGTCCCACGCGTCCAAGGCGGCAGCCAAACGGGCCGCTTCGCCAGGATGCTTTGCGGCCAGGCTCGTGGTCTCTGCGAGATCGGCGGAAAGATCGTAAAGCTCCGGGGCCTGCTTGGGCAGGTGCACAAGTTTCCAGGGCCCCTCACGCACAGCCCGCAGCTGGCCGTTACGCCAGAATAGCCGCTCATGCGGCGCACCGCTCTTCTCTCCCGTGAGATACGGGATCAAATTCACACTGTCGTATTTTTTATCCGTCGGCATCGGCGCGCCTGCCGCCGCCAGCGTCGTGGCGAATACGTCCACCGAACTCACCGACCGGTCATCCGTGCCCCCTGCCCGAATTTTTTCCGGCCAAGCGACGAGAAATGGCACGCGAATGCCGCCTTCGTAAAGTTCACCCTTCTTGCCCCGCAACCGGCCATTTTCAGATCCGTTCGGTCCGGCCGGACCACCGTTGTCACTGAAGAAAAAAATCAGCGTCCGCTCCGCCTGACCCGACTCGCGCAAGGCACTCAGTGCCTCACCGATCGCATCATCCATCAAACTCATTTGAGCCGCATAGGCGCGCCGTTTCGGGTCGGCAATGGCTGCAAACCGCGCAAGCCGCTCCGGCGTGGGTTCGTTCGGCGAATGCGGCGCGTTGAACGCCAAATACAGAAACCACGGCTCGTTCTTGTGCCGCCGCACAAACGCGGCCGCCTCTTGCCCGAGCGCGGTCGTCAAGTGCTCCGGCGGCTCCACGCCGACGCCGTTGCGCTCGAGCGGCACCGAGTATTCCACGGCCGCATTCGGTTTCCACTCACGAAACTTGTGGCCGCCACCGATGAAGCCGAACGTTTCCTGAAACCCCCGCTTGCCCGGCGCGAACTCCGGCGCCGCCCCGAGGTGCCACTTCCCAATCCACCCGGTCGCGTAGCCCGCCCGCACGAGGTGCTCCGGCAACAACGTCTCCGTGGTCGGCAACCCTTCCGTGCGGTCGGTGGGATCGTAAAAGGGATTCCGCTCGTGACCGAAGCGCTGCTGATAGCGACCTGTCATCAGCCCCGCCCGCGTCGGACTGCAAAACGGATGAGTCACATACCCGCTCGTGAAGCGCACGCCCGCCTGCGCGAGCCGGTCGAGGTGCGGCGTCGGAATTTCCGTCGACCCCTGAAAACCCGCATCCGCGTAGCCCTGATCATCGGAGACGATCAGCAGCACATTGGGTCTCCGTGCATCGGCTGCCCCAGCCACCGATGCCAGCAGCCACGTGCATAACATCACATTACGGAGGAGTATTTTCATGGGGCCGCAAACGTTACGCGCGCGTCGTTCACGCGTGCAAAGTCAAATACACTCTTTCTGCTATTTTGCCGCCGCACCCGCCTCGCCAGCCAGCAGCGCGATCAAGTCCGCCATCGCCCCCGGCGTGACCACGGCCTCCAGTCCCTCCGGCATCAGCGAGCGACCCGAACTCACCAGCAGCCGCACCTCGTTCCGCAAGATCACGTGCTCCGCACCATCGAGTCCGCGCAAGGTAATGCTGTTGCTAGCCTCCGTCACCAGCATCCCCGCTAATGAGCGGCCATCCAGCAGCGTCGCCGCATTCATCATGTAGCGATCCTCCACCGCCCGATTCGGATCGAGAATGTGTGCGACGAGATACGGTGCTGTCCGGTCTTTCACGACCGCCAGATCGGGACCGATGGTTCCGCCGCTTCTCGCGCCAAACGCATGGCACGCCCGACAATTTTGCTCGAACACTCCCTCCCCTTTCACCGCGTCACCCCTTTGTTCCCTAATGTCCGCCAGCATGCGGTCGATGGCCGCCTGCCGGTTCGGATCAATGCCCGCCTGAAACACCCGTGTAGCCCGGTCCGCCAGCTTTGCGTCAATGTGGTGCGTCATCCGTTGCTTCTGCGCGGGATCGATCTGCGCGAGCATCGTCGGATCCGCCTCCACCCGATCGAGCAACACTTGCGACCAGGCGACGCGGCTCGTGACCAGTTCGATTACCGCCGAGCGCACCAGCGCGCCGTGACTGCGCCACCCGGCCAACACGCGCTTCGGCACCGCCGGTCGGTTCATCCGGCCCAGCGCCGCGACCGCGGCCACTTGCACCTCCACCGGCACTTGCGGCCCCAGCAGTCTCGCCAGCAACTCAAGATCTTCGTCCACCCCCGAGCGTGCGCGTCCCAAGAGCCGCACGGCCGCCACGCGATCGGCCGTCGCTCCGTCGGCCTCGTTCGCCATCCGCCGTGCGGCAAAAAACAATTCATCCGTTCCCGCCAGCGCCCGTTTCATTGACTCATCCGCGGTGCGCTGGAGTTGCGCGAGGGTCTTGTTATTCCGCTGTAACCAGTCGAGGAGCTGGCCTAGCGACCAAAACGCCTCGGGCAAATCCGCCGCCTCCCGTCGGCTGGCAATCGCGTCCAGGATACTCACCAGCGCCTTGGCATTTTCCGTCACCGTTGCGACCTCGACGAGCAGCGAATTCTCCGCCCCCCCTTCACGCTGCAGCGCAGCCATCAGCGTCTCCGCATGCGGCAACGCGGAACTCAATGCCGCCGCTTTCACGAACCGATCCGACTCACTCCGCAGCAGACGCGCCAACGCCTCGCCGGCCGCCGGGTCTTTCCATTCGCCCAACGTGTAACCCACCTGCAGTCGCACCCCCGCGTCGGCGTCGGAGGCTTTTGCCACCACGGCCGCCAATAATTCCGGCGCCGTCGTCACCCATCCTTCACTCAATCGCACGGCCTGCCGCCGCACGCCGGGATGCCCATCCGCCATCCCCCGAGCAACCGTCGTCGGTTGCAATTCGCCCATGCCATGCAGTGCCCACAACGCCTGCACACGCGTCGCCGCTCGGCCCGATTCCCGCGCGAGCCGCTCCAGTCCCGGCACCGCACCGCGTTCTTGCCGCCACATGAATTGCTGTTGCGCGAGGTCACGCAACACGCCACTCGGACTTTCCAAGGCCTCAACCAACCCCGCCGCATCCGCCCGATCCAGCCGCGGCACTGCGCGTAGCGGCACGCCTTTCCGTTTCACGCGATAAATCCGCCCTTTGTCCTCGCCCGCCCGCAGATCGCCGATCCGCTGCTGCCACTCCGCCGGAATCCACTGGGGATGTTCGATCACCAGCCGATACATATCCGCGATATACAGCGCCCCATCCGGACCCGCTCGCGCCGCCGTGAACCGCGACCACAGGTCAGCTGAAGCAAAAAACTCCGACGCCTTCTCCTCCGCCGCGCGCTCGCCCACAAATGACGACCCGACGGCGCGCACCTGCTCGCGATGCACCAGATTGTGCACGGGCTCGCAGACAAAAATATTCCCGGCCACGTCCGCCCCGAGCAGGTCGTCGCGATAAATCGCCGGACTGCACGCCGACGTGAAGTGGTTGAATCCGTGCGGATCATTAAACCGTGCAAAGGTCGCGCTCGCCGGAAACACCCGCGCCGCCCCCGCACTCGCTCCCACCGTCACGATCGCATTCGGCGGCACCAAGTGCGGATTCCTCCGCAGGTAACGCTCCTCGAGCGCGTAGTGCCAAAGGGGGTTCGAGTTATTGCAACCAAACCAATTCCCCCAGTCGTCGCGGCTCCGGCCATATTGCGAATTGCCGACGAGCAGCTCGATGCCGCCTGCATCAGGCTGGATGCGGAAATCCCGCCGCCCCACGTCCACGGTGCGCTCGGTTTTCGTCGAGGTGATTTTCCCGCCGCTCTCCCCGTTCGCCAAATGCACCCAACCCTCGAGCGACCATTCCAGACTATTCGTGAGATGCTGCTCGTTGCCCGTGGCCAAACCACGAAACAGCACCGTCGTCCGATCCGCGCGCCCGTCGCCATCGGTATCTTGCAAGAAGAGCACATTCGGCACCGAGGTCACGAGCAGGCCGTCGCGCCACGGCAGTACCGAAGTCGGCGACTTCAATCCATCAGCGAACAACGTCGCCCGGTCGTAATGCCCGTCGCCGCGCGTTGACTCCAGCACGCGGATACGCCCACCGGGTTTCCCCTGCCCATCCATTCCGCTCGGGTAGTCCGCCATCTCCACCACCCACATCCGCCCGTCCGCGCCCCACGCCAGGTTGATGGGATCCCGCACCATCGGCTCGGCGGCGACCAGTTCCACGACAAACCCGGCCGCCACGTTGATCGCCGCCAAAGAGGCCGCGGGGCTCCGTGCCTCCGGCAGCACGACTTTCTCCGGCGGCGCCACTTCCTTGTAAGCGCGCGCCGTGGCGCACGCGCCCACACCCACGACGAAGCTCACCGCCAATCGGCAGCAGCGCTTCATCGCGGTGAGCCCTTCAGAAAATTCACGGGCAATACGTCATGTACCGTCCGCACGATGCGGTCTTCGGTGTCTTCGGCCAAGCGCGTCGGCCAGCCGTAATAATCCATCGCGTGGTCCGCTTCGTAGCCGCCTTCCTGGAGCACTTGCCGCGAGGGAATGTAGCAGGGCACGTGGTTCGCGTAGGCGTTCACCCACAAGCGCGCCACCCCCAGTTCGCGTTTCAAACGCAGCGCATACTCCGCCACCACTTCGCCGCCGAGAAACACCATCGCAAAATCTTCGCCAAACGCCCACGCCTGCACCGGATACGGCACCGCCGACGGCAACGATTTTCCGGCGTCGAGTTGTCTCAAAAACTGGACCGCCGCGTAGGCAATGTTCGGTTTTCCTCTCAACCGCGCCTCGAGTTCTTCCCTCGGCACCACGCGGTCCAGCGGCAGTTCGATACGCCGAAATGCCGCGTGCGTCACCTGACCCACCGCGCGCATTTCGCCGGCCATCACGCGCGCCACTTCCTCGGCCACCGCCCCGCCGTTCGTCGCCACCGCCGGCAACCCGCGCGGCTGCGGATCGGAATCCGCGCCACAACCAATCGCCACCAACGCCACCGCACCGCCATTCGTCCCCTCGATTCGTTTCGCCGCCTCTCCGGCCCAGTCGGGATGCACGTAGTTGTCTCCACCTTTCAACGTCGTGCAATGGCACGCATAATTCACCAACACGGCCCGCACGTCGCCCTGCTCATCCACTGCCCGCAGCACGGGCAACGCATGATCCACCGGCCCGCCCGGCGTCGCCTTGTAACCGGCATGCTTGCCGTCGACGATCAGCCGGCGGTTCACCGCGAAATCCGTCTTGCCTTGCGCCCACGCCAGCCGCGCCGGCTTCCGGTCCGCCAGCGCCGCGAGCGCCACCGCGATGAGTTTCTCCTGCAGCCTCGCCGTGTAGCGCTCGATCCGCGCCTGCTCCTCCACCGGCAGATCCCGCGAGAACATAAAGGGTATCGTACCCGCAATCGCCGGCCCCGTGTGCTGGTGCGTCGCGCACACCGCGATGCGCTCGCGCGTGATCACCGGATACTTCGCGCGCACCGCCGTCGCGACCACCTCGCTCACTCCTTCGCTCACCGCAATCACCTCCGCCGTGATGAGCACCACCGGTCCGGCCGCATCTGACCCGATCGCCAGCGCACGCGCCGTCATTGGCATCTGCACCCGCGTGGCTTCGGCCGGTCGTGACTGATAGCCAGAAAGTCGGATCGGCAACTCCGGCGTGATGTCACTGCGCGCGACACCCACCGCCACCGTCGGTTCGGCGGCGCCCAGGATCCTCAAAAACAATAAGCCCAGCGCGGCCCGCCGAAATAACCGCGGCAGGGCCACCAGGAACACGCCACGCCCGTCCACTGGGGATTTCCGGTCGGCAGCCCGCTGGCTGGCGCGTTTTGCGCGCGAGCCCGCTCGCAGCCTACCCGGCCCGTGACTTCCCAACGCACAGGTAAGCGCAGTCATGGTCAGGCCTAGACCGTTTCCGGAATCACATACGGCGGACGCTGCGTCTCGTGCACCAAATAGCGCGCCCGCTCCAGCGCGCCTTCTCCCCCCGACGACACCCGGGTAATCCCGTCACCCTTGGCCTCAATGTCCATCCACGGCCCGAGGGTAAGCGGACGTTTCGGGAGATCGACACCGTGCACGCTCAAGTGCTCCTCCATCGACCGCGCGATCCCCGCTGCCGCCGGTATCGCGCTCAACGCACTCGCCACTTCTGCCTGCGTCGCGGGCGCGCCGACGCGCAGCGAAATATTCCCGAAGTGACACATCGCCGCCGAGGCGTGCCCGATCTCCGCCGAAGCTGCGAGATCCTGCGTGCGCCGGCTCCGCACCGCGTCGAGAAAGTTCGTCATGTGCGCCACGACGCCACCTTCGCCGGGAAATTTCTTGATCACCTTGCCGCTCGGATCGTTCGCCGTGCAGCCGATGAGCCCCGCCAGCGTGCCGCCTTCGCAATGCGCCACCACGCCCACGCGCAGCCCGCCCGCTTGATCCATGTAACTCACCCCGGGCTTCGCCGACAGGCCGCGCGCTTCGAAAATCACCGGCGCCGCGTCGTAGTCGTAGACTGCGATCTGCGCATTCGGCGTCTCCGCCGGATCGTCATGCACATAGCGTCCCCCCATCCCGAGCACCCGCTTCGGTGGTCCGTCCGCGCGCACCATCCGCCGCGCCACATCGAGGATGTGCACGCCGTTGTTGCCCAGTTCGCCGTTGCCCGTCGCCCACGACCAGTGCCAGTCATAGTGCAACGTGTCGCGCTCCAGCGGGAGCACTGGCGTCGGCCCACAAAACACATCGTAGTTCATCCAGTCCGGATACCACGGCGCTTTGCGCGGAATCGCATCGCGTTTCCCATAATAAGGCGCGTGGACATAGTTCAGTTTTCCGAGCCCGCCTTCGTGCAGAAATTTGATCCCCGCGGCGAGTCCGCCCTCCGAACGATACTGCGTCCCCACTTGCACAATACGTCCGTATTTCGCCGCCGCCTCCACCATCTTGCGCCCCTCCCACACCGTGTGGCTCATGGGCTTTTCGACATAGACATCCTTCCCCGCCTGACACGCCCACACGGTCAGCAACGCGTGCCAATGATTCGGCGTCACGATGAGCACCGCATCCACATCCGCCCGCGCCAACACCGCCCGCCCATCCGTGCTCGTAAACGGCGCCGTTGCCCCCGCCTTCAAACCGGCCTGCGCCTTCGCCATCTGCATCGGATCAACATCGCACAGCGCGACGACCCGCACATCCTTCCGCATCAAAAA
Source organism: Opitutaceae bacterium (assembly GCA_005799525.1). Lineage (GTDB taxonomy): Bacteria > Verrucomicrobiota > Verrucomicrobiia > Opitutales > Opitutaceae > GAS368. The sequence goes on from SYGN01000069.1 coordinate 42,471, forward strand.
TTGCTTGATGTGCGCCCGCGCCTTGGCGCCACAACCGATAATCCCGAGTCGCACCGCCTCGTTGGCCCCGACCGGCGCCGCCCACGCGGGCGCCTTCAGGCCAGCGGCCAGCGCACCGGCTCCGGCCGCCCAGGCAGTTTTCGTTAGAAAGGAACGACGGTTAATTTTTTTCATGGGGTCGGGGGATTAAAGGATCTGCGAAGACCAGCATATACGCCCACCGCCATCCTCAAGCTCAGAGATTGCGTCTTGGCGTGGCGCGCCCGTTCCGTAACTTCACCCGACCCCACTCTCCCCCTATGAAATTCCCGCCCTCCTGCCTCCTCCTCGCGTTCAGCCTCGCCACCTCCGCCGTCGCCGCCGAACTCCCCGTCCTCAAGGTCCGCCCCCAAACCATCGACGCGAAAATCTCCGTCGGCTACGGCCTCGCGATCGCTGACGTCGATGGCGATGGCCAACCCGACATCCTCCTCGCCGACCAGAAACAGATCGTCTGGTATCGCGCTCCCAAGTGGGAGAAATTCGTGATGGCCGAAAATCTCACGCCCAAGGACAACGTCTGCATCGCCGCCCGCGACCTCGATGGCGACGGCAAGTGCGAAGTCGCGGTCGGCGCCGAATGGGCCCCCAACGACACCGTCAACAGCGGTGCCATTTTCCTCCTCAACGCCCCCGCCGACCGCACGCAGCGCTGGGCCGCCGTCAAACTCCCCCACGAGCCCACCACGCACCGCATGCATTGGCTGCGCGGTGCCGATGGGAAATTTTTCCTGGCCGTCCTCCCCCTCCACGGCCGTGGCAATAAAAACAACGAGGGCGTCGGCGCCGCCTTCCTGGGCTACGAATGGCCTTGGAAGGAAACCAGCCGTCCGTTCCCTCTCTTCGGTCCCGACGCCGCGCTTCACGCCACCCACAATTTCGACCTTCTCCCCGGTCGCGCCGAATCCGTCCTCGTCGCCACGAAGGAGGGCGTCCGCTCCTTCACCGCCGCCGGCGACGTGTGGTTTAATCGCATCCGCACGACCCAACCCGCCGGCGAAGTCCGCGCCGGGCGCTCACCCGGCGGCATCGCTTGGGTCGCCGCCATCGAGCCCATGCACGGCAACACCCTCGCGATCTACCGTGGCTCCGCCTCCGCCGACCTCACGTCCTCGCGCCTCGTCCTCGACGAGTCGCTCAACCAAGGCCACGGCCTCGCTACCGGTGATCTCCTCGGCACCGGCTTCGACCAAATCGTCGTCGGCTCCCGTGGTGCTGGCAAACCCGGCGACACCTTCGGCCTCAAGCTCTACGCGCCCGCCGTCGCTCCCGGTACCGGCTGGAAACTCGCCGCCCTGATCGACAACAACCAAATGGCCTGCGAAGACCTGAAAATCGCCGACCTCAACGGCGACGGTCGCCCCGACATCATCGCCGCTGGCCGCGCTACTAAAAACGTCATCATCTACTGGAACGAGACCAGCCCACCGAAACCCTGACCCCACGCCCCGTCCCCCTCGTCCCGCCGAAACCGTCCTCGCTCACCCATCTTCCTGCTTAAAATCAGCGTCCGCTAGCCGCGCCCCGCCCGCGCGCTCAATGCTGCGATCTCCCCTCGCCTCGCCGGTTCTCCGGCGAGGTTTTTCATTTCCAGCGGGTCCTGCTCCAAATCAAAATATAACCACGGTTCTCCGTGTGCATCGAGCACGAGCTTTTTCCGGGGCGTCCGCAGACAGCGCCACACCCGATCACACTGGTGCGGTAAGGCCACCACCGACGGCATCGAGATCACACTGTGCCGCCGCTCCGCAATCGCGTCCACGCCATCCGCCCAAGCCCGCGTCATCGCCGACAAATCCAGGAGCGAGATCGCGTCGTCGTCCCGCCGCGCCATGACCCCGGGCGCCCGCACCAACAGCGGCACGCGCACCGCTTCCTCGTACGGCCAACCTTTCCTGAACAACCCATGCGCCCCATGCATGTCGCCGTGCACACTCGTGAAAACCACGACGACCTCAGCCGCCACCGCCTCCAGCAGCGATCCGATGGCACGATCCGTCGCCTCGATGTGTGCGTAATACCCAGAAAGTTCCCGGCGCGCCTTCACCTCCACGTCGCCGTGCGCCGGCACATTTTCCGTCAGCACCAATCCAGCCGGATCACTCCGCGCCACGCCCGCAGCCGGCGCATCATACGGCGGGTGCGGCGCCTCGAGGCTGATCACGCCAAACCACGGCTGCTTCCCAGCACGCACCCGCTCCAACCACGCACCCGCACGCCACGCCAACACGTCGCTTTGGTAGCCGGGAAACTGCGCGGGCTGTGCCCAATCCTTCGCCGTCCCGTGCAGCCAGGGGTCGTTTAATAAAAACCCTCCCTCAAATCCCTCCCACGTTTGAAAGCCGCCGCGCGCCCCTTCCGGCACGATCAGTCGCGCCGCCGCTTCACCCACCAACGGCACCTGCGGGTCACGCTTGCCCACCCCCCACTTCCCAAAAAACCCCGTCGCATACCCGCGCTCATTCATCTCCTGCGCAATCGTCCGCGCGCCCGCGGGCAAGGCATCGAAATAATTCCGCACGCCATTCTGCGGCGACGGCACCCCGGTCAACAGCGCCGCTCGTGCCATCGGCCCAAACGGATGCGGCGTCACCGCCTGCGTATGGTTCACGCTCTGCGCCGCCCAAGCATCGAGGCGCGGCGTCCGCGCATTCGGATCACCCGCGTAACCACACGCCTGCGCCCGCCACTGCGTGGTGACGATCCACAAAATATTCGGCGGTGAATTCATGCGCACAACCTCAATTACAATTTGCCACTCCCCTTTGGCCAGCTTGGATCCCCTCCCAACCAATTTCCTCCTTGGTCCTTGGTCCTTCCCCTCCCCCTCTCCTTTCCTTTCCCCATGAAACTCCGCTCCGCCTGCCTCGTCCTCGGTCTCGCCTCGCTGCTCCCCTCGCTCAGCCCAGCCGCTCAGTCCACCGGTTCGCCGTTCTACGGCGACGCCCCCGATCGGCACCACCCGTGGTCCATCCATGACCAAAATCGCCCGCAGCCCAAACGCGTCGAGCCCGGCACGTTCAGCTCCGCCACCCAGCCCGGCACACCGCCCTCCGACGCCATTATCCTCTTCGATGGCACCTCCGCCTCACTCGAAAAGTGGGAGGCTGACACCAAAGCCGACGCCCCGCGCGCTCCTTCGAAGTGGATCGTAAAGGATGGCGCAATGGAGTGCGTACCGAAATCCGGATACGTCCGCACGAAGGAACAATTCGGCGATTGCCAGCTCCACGTCGAATGGGCCGCGCCGAAAAACATCCAGGGCAACAGTCAGGGCCGCGGCAACAGCGGCATTTTCCTCATGGGTCTCGTGGAGGTTCAGGTCCTCGACAACTACAACAACCCGACCTACGCCGACGGTTTCGCCGCCTCCGTCTACGGCATCAATCCTCCGCTCGCGAACGCCCTCCACGCTCCCGGGGAATACCAAATGATCGATATCATCTTCCGTCGCCCCGTCTACGAGGGCACCAAGGTCCTCGATCCCGGCTACCTCACCGTCTTCTGCAACGGCGTCCTCGTGCAGGACCACACGCCCCTCGAAGGCCCGGGCGGTCACCAGAAACGCTCGGTCGCCGGTCCCTTCCCCGCGCAGGGCCCGCTCAAGCTCCAAGACCACGGCAATCCCGTTCGCTTCCGCAATATCTGGTATCGCCCCCTGCCCGCCCGTTCCGTCGAGGGCGGCACCGATGGCTTCCTCACCGCCGAGGCCACCACCCTCAAGCGCAAGGCCATCGCCGCCACCCTCCGCGCCGACGCCGCGAAACTTTCCGGCACCGCCCAAATGCTCCGCCTCGCTGAATCCCTCGTCTACGAAGACGAAGCCGCCACGCACGCGCAGGTCGAAACATTCGCGACAACCTACGCCGCCAACATCCAAACCCTCGCGTCCACCGAACGCTCGGCCAAGAAAAACGAAGTCCAATCGGTTATCCGCGCCCTCCAGTACCTCGGAAAATCCGCCGTTCTGCCGACCACCTTCGGGCCGCGCACGACCCTAGAATCTGTGGTCAAAGCCGAGGGCTGGGACAAAGTGAAAAAATAACGCGAGGGGTGACCTCGCGTCGCAACCCACCCATCCGTCCCGCAATTTTCTTCCGCCTCCGCCCTTGGCCATTGGTCCTCGGTCCTTGGTCCTTGGTCCTTGGTCCTTGGTCATTCCCCAATCTCCGTCCCCTCCCTCCCTCCCTTGACCCTCCAAGAAACCGCCCCGGTCGATCTCGCCACGCCCTCCGGTACCATGCGGACCTACCTTTTCCGTCCCCAAGCACCCGGCCGCTATCCCGGCCTCGTGCTCTACTCGGAAATATTTCAAGTCACCGCACCCATCCGCCGAACCGCCGCGCTGCTCGCCGGCCATGGCTTCGTCGTCGCCGTCCCGGAAATTTACCACGAATTCGAGCCCGCCGGCACCGTGCTCGCCTACGATCAAGCCGGCGCCGATCGCGGCAACGCCCTCAAGACCACCAAGGAACTCGCCGCCTACGACGCCGACGCCCGCGCGGTCCTCGCCTTCCTAAAAACGTCCGAGCACTGCACCGGCAAACTCGGCGTGCTCGGCATCTGCATCGGCGGCCACCTCGCCTTCCGCGCTGCCATGAATTCTGACGTGCTCGCCGCCACCTGTTGCTACGCGACCGACATCCACAAACGCGGCCTCGGCGCAGGCCTGAACGACAACAGCCTCGACCGCATCCCCGAGATCAAAGGCGAACTGCTCATGATCTTCGGTCGCCAAGATCCGCACGTCCCGCTCGCAGGCCGCGTCAAAATTCAAGCGGCCCTCAACGCCGCCGGCACGAATTTCACGTGGCACGAATTCAACGGCGCCCACGCCTTCCTCCGCGACGAGGGCTACCGCTACGACCCCGAACTCGCCCTCCAGAGTTACGGCCTCGCACTGAATCTCTTCCGTCGGAAACTCGGCGAGAGCGACCAGCGCACCGCCGCCCCAAGCGGCCCAGCCTAGACCAAGCACAGACGTTTTGCGTCGTCGTTCGAGCTCTGCCCTACACTTCGCCGGCGTGGTAGGCAGCGAGCTTGCGCTCGTGGGCAGGCGGACCAGCGCCCAAAGGCGGACTGCCTCCGCCGCCTACGGAAAAATGCCTAACAGGTTCTCCTCGGCGCCGGGCCCGCAACCTTACGCCCAGCGCCAAAAACTCATTGCATCTTCAGCGGCAGCGCCCGGGCCCGCGCCGCGAAACTATCCAGCACCGCACCCGTCCGTTGCGCCGCAATATCGTCGCCAGTTCGGACGCTCTGCAACGGCGTGAAATCTTTCAACACCGCGCAATAGTCGCTGTTGACCATCATGCCGAGCAACTCACCCGTTTTGCTGAGCACCAAATCACCCCGCGAAGGAGCGAAGTCGCCAAACAGTCGCTTGAAAAACCGATTGTCCACTCGCACGAAGCCAGGTTGGGCCGCATCCAGCTTGAAGGCCACCTCCCCGTAGCCCTTGCCACCACCACTGATCAAGACGGCCTCGGAAAATTTGAAGGGATCCGCTGCCAACGAATAAACTTTCACACCGAGAGACCCTGCCTGCGCAGCCGCGATCGGCAGCACCACGATGCGCGGATCGTGCGCGAGGAAATGCATCACCCCGGCCACGCCGCGATAGGCGGGCCCATGAGAATACTCCACGGATAGTTTCTCCCAGTCGGGATTATTTTCGGCCGCCACCGCCAGCACGGTATCCTCGGCATGGAGCAAAGCGTAAATCTGCCGCCCATCCGTCACCAACACCGTCGCCGACTCCTTCGCTTTGCTCACGGGCCCTAGGAGCCCTTTGCGGGTCGCGGCGAACGTCGCATTCACGCGGTTCGCGAGAAAATCACTGAACAACACATTCACGTTAATCGGCCGATTGTCGCGGATCTCCTTGGTCAGCTCGCCGGACTTTTCCGCCAACTGCCCGACACCTTGCGCCAGCTGCGTCGCGGTTTCCTGCACCTTCGCCCGCTCCTGCCGCTCGACTTGGACTTGAGTCTTCAACTCTACAGCCTGGTCTTTGAGCTCTTTTTTTTGCTGCTCACCGACCATCACCGCGACCGTGAGCCCCTCGATCTGCTTGCGCGCCTCGCCTTGTTCTTTTTCCCGCTTCATTTCCAGCGCGGCGAGGGCCTGTTTTTGACGTTCCGCCTCGGCCCGTTTCTCGGCGAGCTCCCGTTGCAATTGCGCGAGCTGCTCCTTAGTCAATACCGCGTCCTGCGTGGCGGCGGCGACTTTTCTCCCCAAGTCCGCGGCCGTCCGCTGGGTCTCGACCAAACTCGTCGCGAGCGTGTTTTTTTCGGCGGAAAGTTTCGTGCTTTCGGACCGGAGCGCGGTGAGGCTTTGTTCACGCGCCATCAGCGCCGCATCACTCGTCTGCAGTTTGTCCACCAATTGGTCGCGCGACGCCTTCTCGTCGGCTAACGAATCACGCAGGGCGGCGAGGAGATCCTGCTCCTTGGTCGTAGCGTTCGCCGCGAGTTCGGGCACCGGGGCCTGCTTCGCCCGCGCCGGCTCCGCAGTCTCCCAACGCGTCAACGCGAGGAGATTGAGCAGCAGAAAATCACAGAGGATCAGCAGCAGGGTGCGGTTCATGACGAGAGCTTGCCCTCGGCTTGCGACTCAATGATGAGCTCCCGCTTGTAGGGGCGCACATGGCGAATTTTCACAAGCGCAACGCAGGTAATGCCGAACAGATTCGAAGCATAGGCGGCGAGCAGGTCTGGCTCGATCACCCGGAGCACTTGGAGCACGAGCGCCGTCGCCGTGCCTCCGATCCCGATGTAGAGTCCGACATCGAACAGGTTCTCCTCGTTTTCCATCAGCCGGAGCTTCACGAGCGGCGGGAGCGGCTGCCGGGCGATTTCCCTGATTTTCACGAGGCAGACAAAATACATCGCGACTTGGAGCGCCGCAAAAAAACCAATGGAGAGCAGGGTGGAGGTGGACATAGAGGCGGTGGGTTGAGCGTTCGGTAGACTGGAAATTTCAGTGGTGGCGATGAGCACGGGCAGATTGAGGCGGAGCTGAAATTCCGACGGGGGGGCCGCTTTCACCAGAAACGGCTCCGTCGCGACGATCAGCAACGCCGCAAACAGCACGGCCAGCAGCCCGCTGCGCATCCGTGGCCGCGCCGCGGCCGGCAAGCGGAAATCGCGGGGCGAGTCCAACCAACGGTCGAGCCCGCGCAGCGCGAGCCAGACACCCAGAGCGTAGCCAAGGTATTTACTCAAGAGCGTCAGCTGCGGATGCAGCAGCGCAAACGACGAGACCGCATCCAGCACGATCCCGCTCGCACGATTGACGGGCACTTGGCGCGAAGTCAGCAGCCGCACTGCGCCTTGCCCTTGGCCGAGCGCGAGCCGCAGATCGTCCAGTCCATTCTTACCAAACAAAATCAAGTAACTCGCCACCCGATCCGCCGAATCAGAAAACAGCGCCGCCGAGTAGATCAAAGGCAACTGATCCGGCGCGACGCGGGCGAGGTGCGCAAACTCGCTCACCGTCTTCGTGCTCTCCGCCCGACGGAGCAGTTCACATAACTGCGTCCAATCCAGTCGGCGACCGAGCGACAGCAGGTCCATGAAAAATGGCTCGAGCTCACCGAGCTGTTTCTTCGTCACCGCCGCCTCCGCGAGCGCGCGCAATTCTCGCTGGAGCGGCGGCGAAAGCCGCTCTCCTTGGTAGAGCAAACCCGTCAAGAGGATCAGCGCGTCCAGCGGCTGTCCGCCAGCCCGCGCAGCCGGAACGAACCGACCCGTTGTCGTCACATCGCGCGTCAACAGCAGTGACTGCACCCCGAGGGAGCCCGTGTTGCCCAAGTAAGCACGGAGTTTGGCCCGCGCCGCTTCCGGTATGAAAAAGGTCAGGACTGGCGTGCTCGCCCGCCGACCCGTGTCGGTCCGCAGGTTGAAAAGCGGACCGAGAAACGGATCCCACCCACCCCACGCGACTAATGCCGGCAGCCGCGACGAGAGCGTGCCGATCGCGATCGCCAGAGCGGGTGCCCGCGGGTCGTCCATCGCTTGCGCGGCCGCGAGCACGAGAGCCGCCGGACCCGTCTTCTCCAAATCAACCAGATCGCGGCCGAAGGCACCCAAGCTCGGCGTGTCGGCTCCGGCAGCGCGCAGCAACGCCGGACTCACCGACTTCAGATTGGCCGGCAACATCCACGCCGCCGACGCCAACACCAACCCGGCGATCACCTGCGCAATCGCGGCAATCGGCTTCGTGGACGTGGGGGCAGGGGCGCTCATCGGCGTTAAGTATTGGTTTGCGGGCGTCGGATGCAAACCCACGCTCACGGCTACACCGACCGATGTCTCTGCGAATTGTTCACTACAACGATCCCATCTTGCGAAAAAAAGGCGTGCGTATCTCCGCCTTCGACGCCGACCTCGCCACGCTCGCTCGCGAGATGATCGCCACCATGCACGCGGCCGCAGGCATCGGCCTCGCCGCTCAGCAAATTGGCCGCGCCCTCCAGCTCTGCGTGATCGACCTCCGTGACGCGGAGCCCGATTTCACGTGGGAGCTCGACGGCGTCAAACTGCCCCTCGACCTCATCATGCCGATGACGATCGCCAATCCCGAGATCACCGTCACCCGCGGCACTGCCGCCTATCTTTACGAGGAGGGCTGCCTTTCTTTTCCTAAAATCCGCGGCGACATCTCCCGCCCCGACGCGATCACGGTAAAATTCCAAGATGAACGGGGCGTGCCCCACGTGCTTACCTGCGACGGCCTTTTCGCCCGCTGCATCCAGCACGAAACCGATCACCTCAACGGTGTCCTGTTCATCGACCTGATGGCGAAGAAAGTCCGCGCCAACGTCGACGAGGCGGTCAAGGCGCTCGTCAAAGCCACGCGCGAAGCAGCGAAAATAAAATCTCTCCATGAGCCAAAAATCTGACGGCATGAACTACGCCCCCCAGGGCAAACCGAGCCCGGTGGTCAAGTCCGGCGAATTCACCTTCGCGGCCGCGCACCTCGACCACGGCCACATCTACGGCCAATGCAACGGCCTCATCGAGGCCGGGGCCGAACTCAAATGGGTCTACGATCCCGATCCGAAAAAGATCGAGGCCTTCGTGGCAAAATACCCCCAAGCCAAAATCGCCCGGTCGCTGGACGAGATCCTCGCTGACCCGGCCATCCAGCTCGTCAGCGCCGCCGCCATCCCGTGCGACCGCGGCCCCCTCGGCTGCCGTGTCATGTCCGCCGGTAAAGACTACTTCACCGACAAGACGCCGTTCACTTCCCTGAAGCAGCTCGACCAAGCCAAAGCGGTCGTCGCCCGCACCGGCCGCAAATACATGGTGTATTTCTCCGAGCGCCTCCACGTGGAGTCCGCGATGTATGCCACCGACCTCGTCGCCGCCGGCGCCATCGGCAAGGTCATCCAAGTCATCGGCCTCGGGCCCCACCGCCTCAGCAAGGCCAGCCGCCCTGCGTGGTTCTTCGAAAAAGCGAAATTCGGCGGCATCCTCACCGATATCGGCAGCCACCAGTTCGAACAGTTCCTCACCTACACCGGCGCGACGGATGCGACCGTCACCCAAGCGGCCGTCGGCAACTTCGCGAATCCCGACAAACCCGAGTTTGAAGACTTCGGCGAGGCTTCACTCCTCGGTGACAACGGCACCTCGAACTATATCCGCGTCGATTGGTTCACCCCCGCTGGCCTCGGTACATGGGGCGATGGCCGCACCGTCATCCTCGGCACCAAGGGTTACATCGAGCTGCGCAAATACCTCGACGTCGCCCGCGACAAAACGGGCGATAACGTTTACATCGTCGATGAAACCGGCGAGCGCCACGTCAACGCCACCGGCCAGGTCGGCTTCCGTTTTTTCGGCCAACTGATCCTCGACTGTCTCAACCGAACCGAGACGGCGATGACGCAGGCCCACGCCTTCAAGGCCGCCGAGCTCTGCCTCCGCGCCCAACTCGCCGCGCGCCGCATTGCCTGACATCCAACCAAACGATAGGGTAGGAACGGGGATCGAACCCGCCCCTCCCTCCGAACCGGACGGGCGGATCTCCCGCATCCGGCTCTCCAGTTGGTGATTAACTTAACAAGAAGACTGACAGGCCGAGACATGGGCTTGCGTCATGCTGAACAAGCCCGGCTCGGTGAAGTAGTGGTTGCGCCACTGTTGATGATCTGTGCCCCGACCGCGGCCGCGCTTGCCCGCGCGCTTGCGCAGGATCGAGCGAAGCCGGCCGC
>SYGN01000070.1 GCA_005799525.1 Opitutaceae bacterium
CGGCGTCTTGAAGTTCGCAGCGTGCGTCATGGGGTTCTGCGCGTCGTAGGCCGGAGTTTTTTTTCCACGGCGTGCCGCCGGCGGATTGGTCGAGCCAGTAAACGGCCGAGTCGGCGGCGTATTGGGTGTCGAAGTCGGTGACGCCGGCGTGGCAGACGATAGCCTTGAAGCGGTCGGTGTGGCCGGCGATCCACGAGGCAAGGTAGCCACCGTAACTGGCGCCGAGCGCAGCAGTGCGCGTGGCGTCGAGGAAGAGGTGTTTCTTGAGGAGGTGATCCGTGGCGAGCATCACATCGGTGAAGGGTTTGTCGCCCCACGCGGCGTCGATGGAGCCGACAAATTTTTCGCCGTATCCGGTCGAGCCGTGACGGTTGACCCACGTGGCTATATAGCCGGGGGCGGTGAAGACGTGGACGTTCCAGCGGGCAGACCACGCGTCGCCAATCATCGTGTGGGGGCCGCCGTGCATGAGTTGGAGGAGCGGATACTTTTTCTTGGCGTCGAAGGCCGGCGGATAGACGAGCCAACCGGATACCGTGTCGCCGCCGGCGCCGGGGAACGCGTAGGGCTCGATGCGGCCGAGTTCGAGTCCGGTGAGGAGGTCGGTGTTGAGGTGGGTGCGCTGTGCGGTGGTACCGGTGGCAAGGTCGATGGCGAACACTTCGTCGGGCCGGGAGAAGGTTTGATTGAGAACGTAGAGGGACTTTTCACCGACGGTGAGAGACCCACTCGTGCCGAGTCCAAAAACTTCGACGGGCTTGGCGGCGATGCCGTCGCTGGCAAGGTGGAAGGCGCGCGTGAAACCACGGTCTTCAGCGAGGAAGAAAATAGTTTTTCCGTCGGCGGAAAATTTCCAGTCCTGCGGCGAGAGATCGGCGCCGCCGAGGGAGTGGGTTTCTGTGCGGGCGGCGGCTAGGTGGTGGCGCGTCAGGCGGGTGAAGACGGAGAACGTATTCTTGCCGGCGCGGCGACCGAAGAGGACGGACTGGCCGTCGGGGGCGAAGACCGGGGTGGTGTCTGCTACCTCGGGATTGTCAGCGGTGAGATTTTTCCACGGTGCAGTCGGTCCGTCGACGTTGAGAAGGTAAATGTCGGAATTTTCGCTCGCGGTGAAGGGAGGGGGCGTGGTCCCGGCGGAGAGGACGAGGCGTTTGCCGACGGGGGAGAGGTCGAACTGGGCTTCGTTATTGAATAGGAATCGGCGGTCTTGGCGCGGGGTGAGGTCGGTGACTTTTTGGTGGCGAGATCGACGACCAGCGCAGGGCGTCGAATTCGGTGCCACATTGCGGGAGTGTGCGCGTAGTGAAGAGAATTCGTTTCCCGTCGGGGAGCCAACGGAGAGCGGAAATGGAGAGCGGGAGTTCGAGGATTTTTTCGGGTTCGCCGCCGTCGGTGCGGAGGACGTAGAGGGCGGGGGATTCGTCTGCGCCGCGTTTGGCGGTGAAGGCGAGGCGGGTGCCGTCGGGGGACCATTTGGGCGCAGAGTCGGTGCTGTCGGCGGTGGTGAGCTGACGGGCGACGGCGCCGGGCGCGGTACCGAGGAGCCAGAGGTGGGTGGCCGAGGAATTCTTCGCGAGGTCGTAGTCCTGGACGGTGAAGACGAGGCGCGAGCCGTCGGGGGAGAGATCAAGGGCGCCGGCGCGGCGGACGGACCAAATGTCTTCGGGGGTGATGGGGCGGAGCTTGGTTGCAGGCGTGGGCTCGGCGGCGCGGAGGAACACGGCCGAGGTGAGCAGAGCAAGGAAGGCGAAGCGGGGCAGACGGCGTACGAGGGGGGAGAACGAGGGAGGTCATCGGAAGGAGAGAACGGGAACGATTACGAGGAACGAGAACGATTAAGCCCACGCGGGTTTCTCGAAGACAGCGAAGGGGGCGAGAATTTTGCAGGGGGGATCTTGACGCGGTCGGGGCGGCGGCCGCAGAGAGCGACGCGAAAACTCGGTTCAACGCGCGCGTTTGCGGCAGTTATCACGGAAATAGTTTTTATTCGTCGAAAGGTCCCCAGGGCTTCGCCGGCGGAGATGAATGCGGCAAGTGCGACGTGCATGTCGATAGCTTCGAATTTTTCTAATCCGCGCACGATGGCTCCGCGCATGAGGGCGGAGTAGCTGTGGTTCGCGGAGGTGGCGGCGCAGCGGATCCGGGCGTCGAGCGCGCTCGAAAGCTTCGCGGTTTCGACAACCATGCGTCGCCGTAAGTGCGGGTATTACGGGGCGTCAAGTGCGGCGAAAGGCGGGCAAGACGCCCGCACTTCAGGTTTAGCCGCGGACTTGGCCGGAGCCCTCGATGAGGTATTTATAAGAGCAGAGTTCGGGGAGACCCATGGGGCCGCGAGCGTGGAGACGGTCGGTGCTGATGCCGATCTCGGCGCCGAAACCGAATTCGAAGCCATCATTGAAGCGGGTGGACGCGTTCCAGAAGACGGTGGCGCTGTCGACTTCGGCGAGGAAGCGGCGGGCGGTAGGTTCGTCGGCGGTCACGATCGCGTCGCTGTGGCTGGAGCTATCGCGGTTGATGATGGCGATGGCCTGCTCAAGGGAATCGACAACGCGGATGGCGATGACGTAGTCGAGGAACTCGGTGGAGTAGTCCGCTTCCGTGGCCGGGACGAAGGGGATGACGGAGGACAAAGGGTCGAGGGTCTCAGGGCTGTGAAATGGCGTCTCGGAGATTGGGTGCAGGGGCGCGGCGGTGAGGATGGCGGCGCTCGCGGGGTCGCAACGGAGTTCGACGTTTTTGGCGCGGAGGGCGCGGGCGACAGACGGGAGAAATTTTTCGGCGATGCTGCGATGGACGAGGAGTTGCTCGGCGGAATTGCAGGCGCTGGGCCGTGTAACTTTCGCGTTGAGCGTGATCGTCTCGGCCATCGTGAGGTCGGCGGCGGCATCGGCGTAGACAAAACATACGCCCTTGTAGTGTTTGATGACGGGGATGGTGGAGTTTTGCGCGACGAAGCGGATGAGGCCCTCGCCCCCGCGCGGGATGATACAGTGGATGAGCGTATCCAGTTTTAGGAGAGCGGTGAGCGCGGCGCGGTCGGTGGTGGGGACGAGTTGCACGGCGTCGGCAGGGAGGCCGGCGGTGGCGAGCGCTTGCTGGATGAGGGCGGCGAGGGCGGTATTGGTGTGAAAACACTCTTTGCCGCCGCGGAGGATGGAGGCGTTGCCACTCTTCAGGCAGAGGATGGCGCAGTCGACGGTGACGTTCGGGCGCGAGTCGTAGATGATGCCGATGACGCCGATGGGGACGCGGACCTTGCGGATACGGAGACCG
>SYGN01000071.1 GCA_005799525.1 Opitutaceae bacterium
CGCGCCGCCATCAACATCAACGACAACATGTGGGGCGGCCACGTGGTCGAATGGTGCGACATCTTCAACACCTGCCTCGAAAGCCGCGAGCACGGCGCGTTCAACAGTTGGGGCCGCGACCGCCACTGGATGCGCATGAAGAGCGACGCCACACCCGCTCAGTTCGCCCGCATGCGCGACATGGCGAGGCTCGATGCCGTGGATGTCACGACCCTGCGTTACAACCGCCTCCAATGCGCCAACGGCTACGATATCGACCTCGACGACGGCTCCACCCACTATCTCATCGAAAACAACCTGTGTCTCAAGGGCGGCATCAAGTTGCGCGAAGGCTTCTTCCGCACGGTGCGCAACAACATCTCGCCGCTCTTCAGCCCGCACGTGTGGTATCCCGACAGCCGCGATGTCGTCATGAACAATCTCCTCGTCGGCAAAAACGCCTACGATCCGCGCGGGATGACGATGGACCGCGCGAAGGAGGCCACGTTTGATTTTAATCTCTTCGCGACATTTACGGTGTCGGAGGAGCTCAGGCGACTTGGGTTCGATCGACATTCGGTCACCGCCGATCCCCAGTTTATCGCGCCGACCACCGGCGACTACCGCGTGCAGCCCGGCTCGCCTGCCGAACGCATCGGCTTCGCCAATTTCCCGATGGACCGCTTCGGCGTCGTGTCGCCATCACTCAAGGCGCGGGCAAAATCATGGTCAGGCCTCGGCCGCGCCTTCGGCACCACCGACGAGCCCGCGTCCGCCGCCGCGCTCCATCAGTGGCTGGGCGCCACTCTGCGCGATCTGGTGAACCGCGGCCGCGAGTCGGCCGTCGTCAGCAATATGGAGCTCACCGATGACCGCGGCATTCTCATCAAGGCCGTTGCCCCTGAATCCCAAGCCGCCCTCGCCAAAATTCCCGCCGACGCCGTCATCGTCGCGGCCAACGATGTGAGCATCGCCAATCTCGCCGCGCTGTCCTCGGTCGTGCGCGAGGCCGGGGCGAATCCGATTCGACTGAAAATTCTCACCGCGACCGGCCACATCGAAGTTACCATCGTAGCCTCTTCCGCGACACCACAGCTCGACGCATCATCCGCTGCCTCCACCGAAACACGCCGTTCCAAACCCGCTCGAAAAGTACGGCCGACCCAGCCGTAACCCTGAAACGACACCCGTCGTCCGGATTATTTTTTCTTTTTTCTCACTCTCATCGCTCTGCTGATTCGTCACTTTGTATTCGATGAAAACTACTCCACTGGTCCCCTCGTGGTTCGTTTCTTCCGGAGCCGCTGCCACCTTCATGCTTGGCGCGGTTCTTTCCTCCGCCAGGGCGCAAACGGCCTCGGCCACACCGCTCTCACCGCAATCATCCGCAACCGTTGCGACCAAGTCCGCCACCGCAGCACCCGGCGACCCCGTGCAGTTGTCCGTGTTTGAGGTCTCCTCCGATCGCGATCTCGGTTACCGCGCAATGTCGTCGATCGCGGGCTCCCGCACCGGCGAGGATCTCCGCAACGTCCCGATGCCCATCACCGTGCTCACGGAAGAATTCCTCCGCGACATTGACGCCACCGACCTGCTCGAGGCCGCGCGTTTCTCCACTGGCGGACGCGGCATGCCCACCGACGACAACGACCAGCAGGCCTTCCAGTTTCGCGGCTTCCGCTCCCAATATCAGACCCGCAATCTCTTCGTCTGGCAGGCCCCCGCCGACGCCTATAACATCGAGCGAATCGACATCGCCAAGGGCCCCAACGCCCTCCTCTTCGGCTCCTCGGAGCCGGGCGGCGTCGCCAACTTCAACACCAAACGCGCGAACTTCACCCAAAGCAACGGCCTCACCTTTCGCGTCGGCTCGTGGGACCAATATCGCGGCACGCTCGACGTGAACCGCCAGCTGACTTCTGCCGTCGCCGCCCGGTTGAATCTCGTGCGCGACTCCCGCCGCAGTTGGGAAAACTGGGTCGGCGGCACCCGCGAGGCGGCCCACCTCGCGCTCACGTTTCGCCTCGGAAAAAACACCACACTCCGCGCCGACGGTGAGACCGGCCGGAATGAGCGCGTGCAGGCGATTTCGCTACCGAGCGACGCGTTCACCGCGTGGAACGGCACGACGCCCTTCATCGCCACGGCCACCGCAGTCCCGACTGGCACGGCCCGGCTGAGCACCGCCACCGGCACAGACTATCTTGTTTGGGACACCCTCACGTCGCGCTTTCAAAACTGGCGCGGCTTCGGCCAGACCAACGGCTCCGCGCAGAGCCCGGCCCGACCCGTCAAGAACCCCGCCATTATCCCGCGTGGGGCGCAATTCACCGGCCCCGACAAAAATCAGGCGACGGATTTTCACACGTTCGGCGGCTCCATCGAGCATCGCGTCGGTCAGTCCCTTTCATTGCTCGCGTCATTCAACGCGCAGAATATCACGGAAAATCTGCGCCGCCCGAACAACCCCGCCGCCCGCCGTGATCCCAATCTCACGCGCCCCGACGGCACGCCCAATCCGTTTTTTGGCGGCCACTACATAGAGGTCACTTGGAGCGACACGCGCGCGCACAACCTCATCTACGATTTCCGCATCGACGCCATTTACGACTGGAAACCCGCCCGCTGGATGGGCCAGCGGCTCTTTTTCACCGCGGGCAGCACCGTGGGCCGCAACAACTCTGCCGCCTACAATCTTGTCCGCATCGACAACCCCGCCGCGCCCAACTTCAACGCCGCGGCCAACACCGTCCGCCGCCGGGTATATTTCGCCACCAGCGACACCGCGCTCAACAGCGGCCTCGGCGTGCCCGCGCGCGACGCCGTCTCGGGCATCGCCACCGCGTTCATGCCCACCGGCGGAAAAACCCGGTTGTGGAGCGACTCCAGCTACGAGGGCATCGGCGCCGCCGGCACCTACTGGGGCGGTTTCCTCCGCACCAACCTCGGTCTCCGCCACGACGACTACGCCAACAATATCCAGTCCGGCGTGCGCGACGCCGCCTCGGGGCTCCTCAACTTCACCGATCCGCGCCGCAGCGTGAACAGCCTCAAAAAATATTCACCCACCCTCGGTGGCACGCTCACCCCGTGGAAGCCGCTCACCGTCTTCTACAATTACGCGAAAACCTTCCGCGCCCCGGGCACCACCGGCACCAATCCGCTCGGCGAGTCCACCACGCTTCGCCTCGGCGAGGGTCGCGAGGGCGGCGTACGGGTCGAGTTACTCGATGGCCGCTTCTATCTCACCGCCAGCGCCTACGACATCACCCAGACCGGTCAGAACCACAGCGTCGCCGGTGTGCTCACCGCCATGAACGGCATCTGGACCGATCCTGCGCTCAACACCCTCAATCCCACCTACGCCAGCCGCGCTCTGACCGGCGGCACCAACGAGAGCCAGACGCTCAACGCAACCGGCTACGAGATCGAGGTGCAGGCCAATCTCACGCCCGCATGGACGCTCACGGCTGGCTACGGCAACAACATCAATCGCGTCGGCGAGCAGGACGTCAGCACCCTGCGCTACGTGAACGCCAACCTGCCAGAGTGGGAACGCCTCGCCGCTGCCAATGCGGCCGTCGGTGCCTCCATCGCTGCGGAGATCGCCGCCATCTACGATTTCATTCGCGACGCCGCACCCGGTCTCGTGCGCGGACGCTCGAACCGGGACACGGTCAATCTTTTCACGCGTTACGCGTTTCGCTCCGGCCGTCTCCGTGGCCTCACGGTGGGCGGCGGCATGAACTACCGCAGCCCCGCAGCGCTCAACAGCCAGATGGTGAACGGCAACGTGGTCACGATCTGGGGCTCCATCATCACCGAATACGAGGCGATGGCGTCCTATGCGTTCAAGCTCGGTGATCGCTATCGCGGCCGCGTTCAGCTTAATGTCCGCAACCTCCTCGACCGCCAGCGCTACGAAGAGCTCACCCTCGCCCAAACCCGCCATCAGGCCCCGCGCTCGCTCAGCCTCACGACCTCCCTCTCGTTCTGAACCAGGGCGCCCCATTTTTCATGCCGACCTCGCACGCCTTCCCGTGATCGCCGACTCTCCCGCCAACAAACTCCTGCGCGAATTCCTGCCATGATCCACCCGCGTCTCCCAGCCCTGCTCGCCACGTCTCTTCTGTTCGCCGCCGTTGTCACCGGTGCCCGCGCCGCCGCCACCGCCACGCCGCCCAACATCCTTTTCATCTTCGCCGATGACCAGCGCGCCGACACCATCGCCGCCCTCGGCAACCCGCACATCCAGACGCCCAACCTCGACCGTCTCGTGCGCCGCGGCATGTCCTTCAACCGCGCCTACATGATGGGCGGCATGAATGCCGCGACCTGCGTCCCCTCGCGCGCGATGCTGCTTTCCGGTCGCTCATTGTTTCATATCGACCAAGCCCTCACCCGCGACGAGACGTGGCCCGCCGCTTTCGGCCGCGCCGGCTACACCACCTTCATCAGCGGCAAGTGGCACAACACGCCGGCCGCCGTCCCGCTCAGTTTTCAGCGCGCCCGCCAACTGTTCACCGGTGGCATGACCAATCCGATGAAGGCGCCTCTCGCCAATTTGGAAAACGGTAAGATGGGCCCGACCACCGTCAGCCCCCAGCACGCGTGCGCCGCCTTCGCCGATGAGACTATCAGTTTTTTAAAGGAAAAACACACCGCCCCGTTCTTCGCCTATCTCGCCTTCGACGGTCCCCACGATCCCCACATCGTGCCCGATGACTACCCCGTGCGCTACGATCCCGCGAAGCTTCCACTCCCCGCTAATTTTCTCGCGCAGCATCCATTCGACAACGGCGAGATGACGATCCGCGATGAGCAGCTGCTCCCGTGGCCGCGCACTTCGGCCGACGTCCGCGCGATGCTCGCCGACTACTACCGCTACATTTCCTACCTCGACCTGCTCATCGGCCGCGTGCTCGACACGCTCGACGCTTCACCCGCTGCGAAAAACACCGTCATCGTGTTCGCCGCCGACTCCGGCGTCGCCCGCGGCAGCCACGGCCTCATCGGCAAACAAAACCTCTACGAACACTCCATGCGCGTCCCGCTCATCATCGCCGGCCCCGGCATTCCCGCCAACCAGCGCAACGACGCGATGTGCTACCTCTTCGACGTCATCCCCACGCTCGGTGCACTCAGCGGCGTCGCCGGGCCCAAAACCAGCGAGGGCCTCGACCTCAGTGCCACGCTGCGCAACCCGGCCAACCCCGCCCGCACCTCGCTCATGTTCGCCTACCAGAAAGTCCAACGCGCCCTCCGCGACGAGCGCTACAAACTCATCCGCTACCCGCAAGTCGACCGCACCCAGCTCTTCGACCTCATTGCTGATCCCCATGAACGCACCGACCTCTCCGCCCGCTCCGAGCACGCCACACGCATCATCGCGATGACCGCCGCTCTCGCCGCCGAGATGAAACGCCTCGACGATCCCACTGAGCTCACCGTCGCGTCACCTCGCCCGGCAGCGTGGTCGCCACCTCCTCCTCGCGTCAAAAAATGATGTAGCCAACCGCCTCCGCTGGTGCCCATCTCCGCTCAAAGGCCGCTACGTCTTGGACGGTTATGGCTATCCCCACTGCGGTGAACACCGGCCAGATTTGCTCGCGCTGCTGCGCTGCCGGCTTCGCGATCTTCGCTTCGCCATGACCATGCCCGCGTGCTGATCGCACGAATACAGGCCCGAAACGAAGGTTTGTCTCACCGACCTTCATCCCGCATCCATCATTGCCGTTTCTCCAGCCGCCGCGTCGGCCGGAACAGCCCCACTCCATGATATCGCCCCTCCTCACCCTGCGCCCCGCGTTCACCTTCGCGTTGACGATCCTTTGTTTACCAGCAACGCAAGTGATGTCGGCTGCCAAGAGCACCCGATCCAACATCGTCTACATCCTGGCCGACGATCTCGGTTTCGGCGACGTGCAGGCGCTCAACCCGACGCGCGGAAAAATCAAGACGCCCCACCTCGACCGCCTCGCCGCGCAGGGCATGACGTTCACCGACGCCCACAGCGGCTCCTCCGTCTGCACTCCCACCCGCTACGGCTTGCTCACCGGTCGTTACGCGTGGCGCAGCCGGCTCCAAAAAGGCGTGCTCAACGGCACCGATGATCCGCCGCTCATCGCCGAGGATCGTCTCACCGTGCCCGCCTTGCTAAAGAAAAATGGCTACACCACCGCAGCCATCGGCAAGTGGCACCTCGGATTTCTTTCCGAGCGTCCTATCTCTCCAACTACGGCGGCACCCGCCGCCCCCACAAAAAAATCGAAGATGGGCGACGCCGGCCTCCCGGTCGGCTCCCGAATCATCGGCGGTCCCATCACCCGCGGCTTCGATTATTTCTGGGGCTGCTCCAACGCCCGCACGATGTCCGGCCTGATCGAAAACGACCGCGTCATCGAAAGTCTCCCGCCCAACCAGATGCTCCCACGACTCGAGCGTCAGGCCGTCAACTACGTCGCCGAGCACGCCACAGCTGCGAAAGCCGGGAAACCCTTTTTCCTCTACGTCCCACTCACGTCGCCACACACGCCGATTCTGCCCACACCCGAGTGGCAGGGCAAAAGCGGTCTCGGTGCCTACGGCGATTTCGTCATGCAGACCGACGCAGTCGTCGGAAAAATCCTCGCCGCCCTCGACGAACACGGCCTCGCCACCAACACGCTCGTCATTTTCACGGCCGACAACGGCTGCTCGCCGCAAGCCGACACGCCCGCCCTCGAAAAACAGGGCCACTTCGCCAGCGCGCAATTCCGCGGCTACAAGGCCGACATCTGGGAGGGCGGCCACCGCGTGCCCTTTTTCGCCCGCTGGCCCGGAAAAATAAAAGCCGCTTCCACCAGTACCCAACTCATCTGCCACGTCGACCTCCTCGCCACCTGCGCCGATCTCCTCGGCCTCACACTCCCCGCCAACGCCGGCGAAGACAGCGTGAGCCTCTTGCCGGCCCTCCTCGGCACCGACCGCGCCCCGCTCCGCGAAGCCGTCGTGCACCACTCGATCCAAGGCATGTTTTCCCTTCGCCAAGGCCCGTGGAAACTCGCCCTCTGCCCCGGCTCCGGCGGGTGGGCCGCCCCCCTCGATCCCGCCGCGCGCCAAGCCGGCCTGCCCGAAATCCAGCTCTACCATCTCGCCACCGATCCGGCCGAATCGGCCAACGTCCACGCCGAAAATCCCGCCGTCGTCGCCCGCCTCCGTGCCCTGCTCGACCGCACCATCGCCGAAGGCCGCAGCACGCCCGGCCCGCGCCAACCCAACGACGCCCCCATCGACCTTCTGAAAACCAAAGCCGCCCCATGAACATTCTCCCCACGCTTCCCTGCCTTTCGCGGCTCGTGCCCGCTCCGGCGCGCCTTCTCCCCCGCTCGCTTTCCCTCCTTCTCCTCCTCTCCGCCGCCGCCGCGGCCGCCCACGCCGCCAAGCCCAACCTCCTCGTCATCCTCGCCGACGACCTCGGCTACGGCGACGTGCAGTGCTACAACCCCACACGCGGGAAAATCCCCACGCCGCACCTCGACCGGCTCGCCGCCCAGGGCATGCGCTTCACCGACGGCCATTCCTCCTCCGGCGTCTGCTCGCCCACCCGCTACACCCTGCTCACCGGGCGCTATCACTGGCGCACCAAGTTGCAGGACGGCATCGTCGGGGTGTTTGGCGAGCCGTTGATCGCGCCGGACCGCATGACGATCGGCACGCTCGCGCAGCAACACGGCTACCGCACGGCCGCGATCGGCAAGTGGCATCTCGGCTGGGATTGGCCCATCGCGCCGGCGCAGCGCCCGCTGTTCCAGGCGCCGCGCCCGGCCGCCAAAGCCGCCGCC
>SYGN01000072.1 GCA_005799525.1 Opitutaceae bacterium
ACCACCGATGTCGATGTTCTCGATCGCCTCCTCGAAGTTCACGTTTGGTTTCGCGACCGTTGCCTCGAAAGGATAGAGGTTAACGACCACCAAATCGATTAGCTCGATGGCGTTGGCTTTCGCCTGTGCCAGGTGCTCGGCCTTGTCGCGTCGACAAAGCAATCCACCATGGATCTTTGGGTGCAGCGTTTTCACCCGCCCTTCCATGATTTCGGGAAACCCCGTGTGTTGCCCGACCTCGGTTACCGGCAGGCCGTCCTCGGCGAGTAATTTGGCCGTGCCACCGGTTGAGAGGAGCGTGTAGCCGTGCGTGTTCGCGAGCACTCTGGCGAATTCCACCAGACCTTGTTTGTCACTGACGGAAAGCAGGGCGAGTTTGGCCATAAGTGCGCGTTTCTGCTCGGCGCCACGTCCAGCGGCAAGGCCGAAAACGAGCCGTTACATGCCCAGGCTTGCTCAGCACAGATTTCCGCATCTGTTCGCATCGTGAACTGTGCTTCCTGTGAACTTCCGGGCCTCACCGCTCGGCTCGACAAACTCCATTACCACCACGGTGGCGCGAGTCTGCCGGCCGACAAACCCCACGCTTTCGTTTACTTTATCACGATTCAAAACCGATCCGAACACACCATCACCTTGCTCGGCCGAAAATGGGTCGTCGCTCACGCCGACGGCACGCGGCTGGTTATTGAGGGCGACAAGATTATTGGCGAGACACCGCGTCTTACGCCCGGAGAAGAGTTTTCGTATAACAGCTATCACGTCACCGGCACCGATGCCCAAGCCCACGGAAGCTTTCACGGAGTGAATGAGGTCGGCGAAAAAATCCATGTGCTTCTGCCTCCGTTCGACATGACACTGCCCAGGAGCTGAAAGTGCGCAGAAATTCGTCCTCGTTCTCTGCTGTGATATCGTTTTTCCTGTCCGGTTCATGAAACTCACAGACCTGAACCGCGATGGCGGCATTGGAGCCAATTCGCTGTTCGTCCAAATCGGCGACCTCAATATTTTGGTCGATTGTGGCCTGAATCCGAAGAGCGTCGGCCGCGCCGCCACTCCCGATTTGTCCAAACTTCGCGGCGTTACACTCGACCTGATCATTATCACCCACTGCCATCTCGACCACATTGGCAGCCTGCCCGTCGTGATGCGTGAGCACCCGAACACGCCCGTGATTATGACCACGTCCAGCCGCATGCTGATCGAGCGAATGCTGCACAACTCGGCCAACGTGATGATGCGTCAAAAGGACGAAGCCAACATCCCGGACTATCCTCTTTTCACCCACGATGAAGTGGATCGCATCGGCAAACGCCTCAACGGCCTGCCCTACGGCCACGCCAAACACTTTCGTGGCGCGAAGGATGAAATCGAAATCATCTTCCATCCCGCCGGGCACGTCGCCGGTGCGGCAGGCGTCGAGATCCACCACAAGCACCGCCAAATCTTCTTTACCGGAGATGTGCTTTTCGAGAATCAGCGCACGCTCCTCGGCGCCAAATTCCCTTCCGGTCACTTCGACACGCTGGTTACGGAAACGACGCGCGGCACCACCGAACGGCCGGTCGGCAAGGAACGCGTCAACGAAGTCGCCCGCCTCGTCTCGACGATCAACGATACGATTCAGCGCGGCGGTTCGTTTCTCCTCCCTGTCTTCGCGCTCGGCCGCATGCAAGAAGTGCTGGCGATTATCCACGATGCCCGGAAATTTGGCCGGCTCGTCAATTGCCCGATTTTTGCCTCCGGTTTGGGCATGGATCTGGCCGACTATTTCGACGAAATCAGCCGCAAGACGAAGCACGTGAATTTCAGTCGGAGCATCATCAAGGATCTGAAAATCAAGCCCACGCCCCGCAAACTCGTCGCAGGCGAAGATCCCAAACAAAACGCCCTCTACATTATTAGCTCCGGCATGTTGGTCGAACGCACTCCCAGCTACACCCTCGCATCCGGTTTGCTCGGCCACGCCCACAACACCATCGGTTTCGTCGGGTACTGCGACCCCGATACTCCTGGCGGCAAGCTGCTCGCCTCCAACGCGGGCGACACGTTCGTTTTTGAAACCGCCCACGTGAAGGCCAAGATCAAGGCCCGCGTCGAGCGCTTCGAATTGAGCGGCCATGCCGACCGCGAGGAGCTCCTCGAATTCGCCATCCAGACCGGCGCACGCAGCATCGTTCTCACCCACGGCGACCAAGCTGCGCGAGATTGGTTTTCCCAGCAGCTCGCCGAAAAAGCCCCGAAGTCCAAGGTGCTCGATCCCGTGCCGCTGAAGACGTATCAAGTGTGAGCTGGGGGGGGCGCTCTCGCCGGTTCAACTGCGCGCCTGGTTGAGGTCAAATTCGGTCGCGGTCTGTCTCGCCGAGTCTTAGCCGCACCGGTGTAAGTGTGGGTATTTAGGGGATACACGCCACGAATGTCGCTGCTCTCCTGGTGAAATTCAGCGGCATCGCGCCCGGATCAGAGGCCCCTTGCTCGACCGCATCGCCATCCACATCGAGGCCCCGGCTCCCTCCATCGCCGATTTGCGCAATGAAAGGCTTGGCGAGCCTTCCGCCCCGCTACACGACCGCGTCCAAGCCGCTCGTTTACGGCAGCAGCAGCGATTTTCCGGCACGACGGTCACCGCCAATGCGCGCATGACCAACGCGCACATCCGCAAGCATTGCGTGATCGACTCCACTCTCGGTAACCTGCTGCAACGGGCCATGGCGCAACTCTGCCTATCCACCCGCGCCTACGATCGCATTCTCAGAGTCACCCGCACGATCGCCGATCTCGCATCCTCCGACCGCATCGAGGCCCCTCACCTGCTCGAGGCGATCCAATACCGCCGTCTCGACCGGAATCTTTTTTACTGATCGCGGATTTCGCTCAGCCCTTCGCGGGCAATGCGACGAACTTTGGCAGGAGGTATTCGGCGGAACTGTCGAGCGACGCCAGCTGCAGATAGTCTTTCTCCGGCACCTCGATTCCGTGGCGTTTGCGCAGCTCCATGACGATGTCGAGAAAGTCCATGCTATCGAGCTGGAGTTGGTCGCGCAGGCGAATCTCGGGTTTCACGTTGGACAGGTCCTCGTCGGGCGCGATGTCGGCGATGATAGCTAGCACCACTTTCTGGCACTGTTCTTTCGTCATGGGTTCGGTAAGTGTGAAATGAAACAGGGCACGGCCGGCGTAGCTGCACTCATGCCGCGGAGCGGGCCACGACTATTTTTCTTCGGCTGGCGGGGGTGACGGCGGTTGCCGCGCGAATAGCAAGAGACTGAGCGAAAGTGGGGGACGCCGCATGCGCGCGCAGAGTGCGGCGAAGATGACGAGCGTCAAGCAGGCAACGACGCGGGCAAAACAATCTGCCGCTTCGGCCCGATTTGAGCTTTACGTAACGATCGGGAGGGCTGCTCTTGTCGAGCATCGGCGCGCTTCACGTTCGGCCCGGTCTTCCCATCATGAGTTCCCCTCCGTCATCCACCGTAGCACTCACGACCGCCTCGTTCTCGTCCGCGCCGTTCACGGCGGTCCGTCCACGCGAGCCCTGGTGGAAGGCGGCCGTGATCGGGCTCGCCCTCGCCTTTATCACAGTGCCGTTCGTGGTCCCGTTGATCGGCGTCGTTGAGGCCCCCATCAGCGCCGGCGTCTGGTCACTCGTGTTTCTCTCAGCGGTGCTCAACCTGATCGTGATCGGATATCATTACGCGGTGCCGGCGCATCCGAAGTTTTTGATGGTCCCGTGGCGCAAGGCTGTCCTGCGGGTGCACATCATCTCCGGCTCGACCGAACTTGTCGCCGGCCTGTTCGCCTGCTTTGGCGCGCACGAGAATCCCTGGGCCGGGCGCATCATGGCGCTCGCCGCCTTGTGTGGCCACATCCCGTCGGCCAGTCTGCAGACGCCAATCGTCTTCGGCTCGAAGGCCGTGATGACGCCCGGCTACATCCTGTGCATCGCGGTGCATGCCTTCTGCGCGTTCAATCTCCTTATCCACCCCACGTCCACGCTCTGGGCGGTGAACACTTTTCTCATTTTCAACATTTACGTCTGGTGCCGCATCTACTTCTATGTGTTCGACGGCCTGAAGCTCTTCGCCTCGGAAAAATACACCATCTCGATTTTGGCCGCCGCGATGACCGTAGCTCCCGCTGTGCTCGGGCCGATGACCTTCATGGCCCTCGTCGCCTTCATCTGCATCTATATCGTTCTCTACCGGAAATTCTACATCAACTCGCCGTCGGAGTTTAACGAGTTCGTGCGCGAGCGCGCGCGGGACGCGGCCATCTCGCCCGAGATTCTCGCCCTCTGGGAGCGCCACGCCGACCCCGCCGAGGATGAAAAGAACTGCCGACGCTACTTTGGCCTCCTCGATGCCGACGCCGACGGTAAACTCGGCACCGCCGAGGTCGACGCCGCCCTTGGCACCACGCAGCTCCCCGCCGCCGTCATCGAGACCTTTATGCGGGACCGGATCGGCACCGACTCCGTCGATCTCGCCGCGTTTCGCGAGCACATCTGGTCGATCGACGCCGTGCGCCGCCGCGCCCGCCGCATCTCCGCCACGCATGAGGCGACGTCCGAACGCGACCGAGCTGAACTCGTCTTCAAGCAGCTCGACATCGACCGCAACGGTCTCATCGGCCCGGCGGAGTTGCGCGTCCTTCTCCTCGAATGGGGCTGCCCAGAGACCGAGGCCCGCCGTTATCTCGCCCGCGCCGACAGCAACGGTGACGGCATGATCGATTTCGACGATTTCTACACCAAGATGCGGCCCGTCTGGCGCTTCATCTACTACGACGTCTATCAGGCCGAGGCGTGCCAGAGCGAAACGGACATGATCAAACGGTTCGCGATGTCCGTGAAGGAGTCCGGTCGCGTAAAGAAGCAAAAGCGCACCATCCAAGAGGAACTGCTTTCCCGCGTCCCCTTCCTTCAGAACGCGAGCTCCAAGCTCATTGGCGAACTCGCCGAAGCGCTCGTGCGCGAAGCGGTCAAGCCGGAGATCGTCGTCTTCACCGAGGGCAGCCCTGGCGAACGGTTCTATCTGGTGGAGACGGGCACCGTCCGCATCCTCAAGGGCGCCGAAGTGATCACCACGCTGAGCGCCGGGGCCTGCTTCGGCGAAGGCGCGCTGATCTCGGACGAACCGCGCGCCGCCGGTGTCGCCGCGGCGAACGACTGCGTGCTCCACTCGCTGTCGCGCTCCTCGTTCAACTTCATCATCCAGCGCTACCCCGATGTGAAGCTGGAGCTCATGCGGCTCCATAAGGCCCGTGTCGCCACGTCGATCAAACGCAGCTTCACGAGCGAACTCCTCGGCCGCGTGGTCTTCCTTAAGTCCGCGGGTGAAGCGGTGCTGGACGATCTAGCCGCCTCGCTCGAGCCGCGCACCGTCGCGGCCGGGACAACGCTGATTCGTGAGGGGGAGGACGGTGACCGCTTCTTCGTCCTGGAGCGCGGATCGGTCCGTATCACCCGGGAGGGCAATGCCATCACGGACCTCGGTGCCGGCGCCTGTTTTGGTGAGGGCGCGTTGCTCTCGCAGCAGCGCCGGACAGCCACGGCCACGGCCGTTGAGGACTCGCGCGTGCTGACGCTCGACCGCGAGACCTTTCACCGCATTCTTTCCGCGCATCCCGGCGTCTACGAGGAGATCCGCCGTCTCAACGCAGCGCGCCAGCAGTAGGTTGTTGGTCTGTTCTAGCTGAGCTTCGCAAAGCAACCGCTACCTCCCCCGGCCACCCACTCAATGACCAATTCAATTCTCACTCCATGAAACGGGGTTTATTGCTCTTGCTGCTGGCTCCGTTCGCCGCGTCAGGTCAGCCGACCGTGCCACCGCCCGCACGTATTTCCGTCGAGCAGGCGGTCGAAATCGCCCTCACGCAAAATCGCCGCCTGCAGCAAGCTCGCCTCGGCAGCGCATCCGCGCGCGATCGCGAGACGCAGGTCCGCTCATATTTATTTCCGCAGATTTCTGCCAACGGCGTCGGTGCTCGGCTGTTTTCGCCGCTCGATTTCAGATTTCGCGCGGGGACTTTCGGCAACTATCCCGGCACCGGCCTCATCCCGGCGACGGACACAACGCTGCGGGCTGATGCGAAAAACATCGCCACCGGCACGATCACGTTAACCCAGCCGATTTCCCAGCTGTATAAGATTGGTCGTCGCTCGGATATCGCGACGCTCGCCCGTCAGGGCGAAGACGAGAAACTGCGTGGCGCCCGCCAAATGGTCATTCAAGGCGTTCGTCAAGCCTGCCTGGCTATCCTACGCACGCAGTCCGATCTTGCGGCGTTGGCGGAAGCCAAGGCGCTCTTGAAGGAGATCAAGGCCAACGTCGACGAAGGGGTGGCGGTAAAAACGCTGCTGCCAGAAGACGCCATGGCGGCAAACGCGCGCTACGCCGACCTCGAGACCAAGGAGCGCCAGTTATCGAGCCTCCAGATCAGCCAATCTGAGCAGCTCAATCTACTGCTCGGCCGAAGTCTGGAGACCCCCGTCGAGATTAACCCGACGCTGGCCGCGGTGCCCGAAGAGGGCTCGCTGGCCGATGCGCAGTCGCGGGCGCTCGCCAACCGACCCGAAATTCGCCAGGCACGCATCGAATTCGAACAGGCCAAGCACGGTGTGAAGGCTTCCCGCGCGGAGCGTTTCCCGGAGGTCGGACTAGTGGTTTCACAGCAATGGCTCGGGCATCTGCAGCCGTTGCCGAAATCAGTGGGCTACGCCGGCGTCGCGGTGCAGTGGGACTTGTTTGATGGCGGCCGCAAGAAATCGGAAGGCGCGATCGCCGCCCGCGGCGTCGAGCAGGGGAAGCTGAATATCGCGGAAGTGACGGATCAGATCAGGATCGAAGTCGGAGCGGTTTTCCGCAAGCTGGCCCTCAGTCGCGCCGCCCTCCAGAGCGCCGACCTCGCCCTCGCCGCGGACCAGGAAAAACTCCGCGTCCTCGTCGCAAAAAAAAAATCTGAGTTCGCCTCGACTCGCGAGCTGCTCGAACAGCAGGCCGCGTTTGAATCCTCCCGTAGCCGCCGCCAACAAGCCTACTACGACACCTGGCTGGCCCGCGCCGCCTTTGAAAAAGCCCTTGGTAACGATTGAACCATGTTCTCCAAAAATTATTCCTTCGCGTCGGTAGCCCTCGCTAGCGTCGCCGTCCTGCTCAGCTGCGGCTGCAGCAAACACGAAACCGCTGCGTCAGCCCCCAAGCCCGTCCAAACCTACGTGCTGAAGGTCGCCGACCTGACCGACCCGCAGAAATTCTCGGTTTCGCTTCAACCTTACACCCAGCAGACATTCGCGTTCAAGGTCGGCGGCTATGTCGACAAAATCGCCACGCGCACCGACGAGCGAGGGGAGGTTCATCTGCTCGCCGCCGGCGACCGCGTGAAAAAGGGCGAGATCCTGCTGGCCCTCCGGCAGGGCGATTTTGACGATCAGCTCGCCGCGGCCAAGGGACAGAACGCGCAGGCCACCGCCGCGTTTGACCGGGCGAACCTCGATTTTGGCCGAGCGGTGAAACTCCACGAGGCGGCCGCGATCACGGGATCTCAGTTTGAAGCCTACCGCGCGGGCCGCGATTCGGCGCAGGGCTCGCTGGCGAGCGCCACCGCGGCCGTTTCCCAGGCTACCCGCCTGAGGGAGGACAGCGCGTGCATCGCCCCATTCGACGGTTTCGTCATACAGCGCTGGGTCGCGCAAGGGGACCTCGCCAGCCCCGGCGCTCCGGCTCTCGCGCTGGCGGACCTGTCCGTGATGAAGGCGATTTTGGGTATCCCGGACAGCGTTCTTCCGCGCATCAAGGTCGGCGACCAAATCACGCTCCAATCCCGCGTCTTGCAGCGCCTCTTCCAGGGTTACGTCACGGCCGTGGGGCTCGCGGCCGATCCTGTCACGCGGCTATTTCCCGTGGAGTTGCGGATCCAAAACGCCGACTTCCTCCTCAAACCAGGAATGGTGGCGACCGTCTTGCTGCCGGGCAGCGAACAAGGCGGCGACGGCCCGGCTGTTCCCCTCACGATGATCACCCGCCACTCCACGGAAGCCGGCGCATTTGCCGTCTTCGTCGTGGAGCAGAAAGGCAACCACCTCGCCGCCCGGGAGCGCAAAGTGCAGGTCGGCGTGCTGTCCGCCAACAAGCTCACCATCACGCAGGGTCTGGCGATCGGGGAGAAAATCGTCGCCTTCGGCCTGCCCGGCCTGCGCGACGGCGACGTAATCAGCGAGGTTCCCTGAATTTACCCTTCCCATGAGCGAACGAACTTCTCACGCCCCGCAGGAGTCGCCGAAAGACGCGTTCAATGTTGCGCGTTATTTTGTCGAACATCCGCAGATCGGCTGGGTCCTGCTCGTGTTCACGATTTGCTGGGGACTGCTGGCCTACCTCGAGATCCCGCGCCGCAAGGATCCTGTTTTTCCGGTGCGTATGGGGCTCGTTCTGGCACCTTGGCCGGGGGTCAGCGCCCTCGAGGTCGAGCAGCAGCTCACCAAACCGTTGGAAGAGAAAATCGCCGAGAATTCGAGCCTGCATCCCTCGTCTTCGCACGCCTTCGGAATGAGGTCCATCAGCCTCCCGGGTCTCGCCGTAATCTACGTCCAGCTGGATGACACGCTCAAGGAAACCAAGCGCGAGTTCGCCGACATTAAGCAAAAGCTCGATTCGCTGGCCGGTCGCCTGCCACCCGGTGCGGGGCCCGTCCAGTTCTATAACGACTTTGGGGATGTGACGGCACTGATGATGACCGTCGCCAGTCCGCGCATCGACGATGCCGAGATCAGCCTACGCGCCCAGCAGGTAAAAAAGGCGATCGCGGTTCAGCGCCCGGCCGACACGGCGAACCGCGTCTCTATTGTTTACAGCTTCCCGTCGGATGTCCCGGCCGAACACCTCCGGAACGGAATGAGCCGCTTTGTCCAGTTTGCCGTGCGCGATGGCATCATCAGCGACCCCCGGCCTTTCAGCTCCGCCGGATTCATCGCCGTCGACGGCACCAGCGCGAAGACCGATGCCGAGATCGCAGCTTACATCCGCGACTATCTGCAGGCGAAGATCCAGACCTCCACACTCCATCCCGACGCCTGGGGGCCGGTCGTCATCCGCGATCCGGCGCAGACGGAGGAGCGCATCCGGCAGGCCGCCGGCAACAAATACACTTATCGCCAGCTCGACGATTTCACGGACATCATCGCGCGGGCGCTCACCAATATTCCTGAAGCCTCGAAATACCAGCGCAGTGGCGTCATCCCCGAAGAAATCCGCCTGGAATACTCGCAGGAAAAACTCTCGGCCACCGCGCTCAATCCCGCGCAGGTCATCCAAGCGGTGCAGGGTCATAACACGCTGTCGGCCAGCGGCGCGATGGAGGCGGGCGGCCGGTATATCTTCTTGCGGCCGGCCGAGGGACAGGGTGTGGTCGAAGGGCTCGGGGGCCTGATCGTCGGCCACGGCGCCACCGGCTCCCCGTTTTACCTGCGCGATGCCGTCGACATCGACCGCACCTACCAAACACCTGCCCGCTACCTAAACTTTTTGACGCAGCCCGAACCTGACGGTTCTTGGCGCCGTGCGCGGGCCATCACCGTGGCCGTCTTCATGCGCACCGGCTACCAGTCGGCGGCCTTCGGCGATTCGATTAACCAACGGCTCGAGGCGATCAAGCCGCTGCTGCCCTCCGACCTGATTTACACCCGGACCATCGATCAACCGCGACAGGTCAAGGACAGCATCAATCTCTTCATGAAATCGCTGATCGAGGCGGTTATTTTGGTGATCCTCGTCTCCCTGATCGGCTTTTTCGAATGGCGTTCCGCCCTGCTCATGGCGCTGGCCATTCCGATCACGCTGGCCATGACCTTCGGCTTCATGTGGGCGCTTGGGATCGACCTGCAGATGGTATCGATCGCCTCGCTCATTATCGCGCTCGGCCTGCTCGTGGACGATCCAGTCGTAGCCGGCGACGCCATCAAGCGATCGCTCGCCGAGGGCAAACCCGCACTCACTGCCGCATGGCTTGGTCCAACGCAGCTCTCGCGGGCCATCATGTTTGCGACGATTACCAACATCGCCGCCTACCTCCCCTTTCTCGTTCTCGACGGCAACAATGGAACCTATATCCGCTCGCTGCCGATCGTGGTGTCGTGCTCGCTCGTCGCCTCGCGCATCGTCTCGATGACGTTTATCCCGCTGCTCGGCTATTATCTCCTGCGCTCCAAGCGAGAGGTGCATGTGCCGCTGGATCAGATGACGGGCGTGCTCGGGCAATACGTGAGGAGCGTCCGCTGGTGCATTTTGCACCGCTGGAAAGTGTTGATCGTTTGCTGCGTCGGACTGCTCGCCTCCTTCGTGCCGACGATCCTCAATTTTCGCACCGAGTTTTTCCCCAACGACGTCCAATATTGGGCGACGGTAAACGTCATTTTGCCCAACAACTCCTCGATGGCGCGGACGGACGACGTGGCCCAGCAGGTCGAGCAGCTTATCCGGAAAAAAGCCGAGCAATTTGGTCGCGAGTATGCCCAGAAGGGCGACAGCTCGACCCCGTTGCGTTCGCTCTCGACCTTCGTCGGAGCGGGTGGTCCGCGGTTCTGGTTTTCGATCGCCCCCGAATTTCCCCAGCCCAACTACGCCCAGATCATTATTGAAATTAAAGACAGGGAGTTGATGCCCAAGCTGGCCGAGTATCTGCAACCGGCCGTGACGGCGATGATCGCCGGCGCGCGCGTCGAGGTGAACCAACTGGGCACCGGCATGGTCGAATATCCGGTGGAAATCATGATTTCCAGCTACGGGGCCGGCGGCCCGAGCAAGGAAGCGAGCGCGGCCGAGATCCGCACGTTGCGCCGACTGGCCGCCGAGGCGGAAGACATCTTTCGTCCTCTGCCCCAATTGCAGCAGGTGCGGACAGACTGGCAGGATGAAACCCTCGACTTGGTGCTCCACATCGATGCCGACAAGGCCCGCCTCGCCGGCTTCCGCGATGCTGACGTGACTGGCTCCGTTGCCTCAGCGCTGAACGGCCAGTTCATCACTCAGCTCCGCGAAGACGACAAGCAGCTCCCAGTCGTCGCCCGACTCGCGCCGGAAGAAGCCGCCCGGCTCAGCGACCTCAAGAATCTATATATTTTCTCATCGCAGGGAACGAAGGCGGTTCCACTCGCGCAATTCGCGGAATTCCGTCCTGAGATGACGACCCAGCGCATCGTCCGACGTGACCGGTTGCGGACCATCAGCGTCATCGGCCGGGCGAAGCCCGGCCTCTTAGCGGCGGATTTGCTCAACGCGGCCAAGCCAAAGCTAAAAGAATTCGAACGGCGCCTGCCTCCCGGATTCCGCATGGAGATCGGTGGCGAAAAGGCCCAGGAGATCAAGGGCTTCATGGAAAACGCTGTCGTCATGACGATTTCCACGATCGCGATCTTCCTGGTTTTGGTGCTCCAGTTTAACAACGTCTACAAAGCCTTGATCGTTTTTGCGACGGTCCCGTTTGGCGTGGCGGGTGCCGTCATCGCCCTTGATTTGAAGGGTTATCCCTTCGGCTTCATGGCGTTTCTTGAGATCATCAGCTTGATCGGTGTCATCGTGAGCCACGTCATCGTCTTCTTCGATTTCATCGAGGAAATGCACGAGACGGGGGCCGAGTTGGAAACCTCCCTGATCATGGCGGGCATCATGCGCATGCGCCCGGTCATGATCACGGTGGGCGCGACCGTTCTGGCTTTCGTTCCGTTGGCGCTGCACGGCGGTCCGCTTTGGGAGCCCCTGTGCTACGCGCAAATGGGCGGTTTGACCGTGGCGGTCTTCATCACGCTGATCCTGATGCCGGTGTTGTATACGATCGCGGTGCTGGACCTTAAAGTCGTCAAATGGGAGGAGAAGCCGGGACATCACGCGAGCATCCCGCCAACCAAACTCACCGATTGAGTTGCGGCAGGAAGCCCCCCTGCTCACCAAGCACGCGTTTCCGGTGGTCGCTCGTTCACGGGGCGGCAGCAAAAACCCAAATCCTTTCATTCATTTTCTCTTTCTATTCCGCCAGCTCGCCCTCGGCATCGTTCCTTCACAGCAATTCCCATGGACGATATCCGGGTGCCTTTGGCTTAAGGCGGTTTATAGCAATCCGACTGATCGGTAATCACACACCTGACGGTGCGGTCACAGCAACAGCAAACTCGGCTCACG
>SYGN01000002.1 GCA_005799525.1 Opitutaceae bacterium
CCTCGATCGTTCGCGATCGTCGCGACCTTCGCCTCGACACTGATGGCGGGAGGTCTCGCGCACGGCGCGTTGAAGACGCCCGATTCCGTCGCACTGGTCTGCGCGCCCATCGCGACGGCGGCTTGCACGGCGGACGAGTGCGCGGAGTGTCCGCCGTCGCCCTCCAATTCGGCGACCCCGCCGCTCGTGGCGAGTAGCGCGGCAAGGTGGCCGCCGGCGGACAGGCCGGTCACGCCGATTGCCTTGGGGTCAATGCCGTAGGTCGCGGCTTGGGCCCGCAGCCAACGCACGGCGGCCTTGGCGTCGTGAATGGCGGCGGGAAACGTGGCCTCGCCGGAGAGCCGGTAGGAAATCGTGACGGCGACGAAGCTGCGCGCGGCCAGGGCCTGGGCGAGTTGGGTCAGGTTGCCGCGCTCGCCTTTCGACCAGCCGCCGCCGTGCAGGCAAACGATGGCGGGTAACGGTGCACCGCGCGCGGCGGGACGATGGAGATCGAGTTCGAGTTCGCGCGGGCCGTAGCGGGCGTAGGTGAGGCCGGGGTGCGACTCGAGCGCGGCGAGCAGCGCCGGAGCGAGGGCGGTTTTCTGGGCGGGGGGGGCGGCTTTTTTCTTCGGCGCGTCCTGGGCGATTGCGCTGAGACCGAGGAGCAGGCCCAAGCAGAGCGCAGCTTGCGTTCGTAGTTCCGCCTTCAGGCGGAAGGGTCGGCAGGTTGGAACAAGGCACCCACTGAAGCCGGAACTACGAGCGCGGGGCAGATTCATGGGCGAAATCAGAACGTCCCTTTCACGCCGATCGTCCAAAGTGAGCCGAAGTTGATGCGCTGGCGGAACTGCGCGAGAGTGGGTGTGCTCGGGCCGTAAATCTCATTGTCGGACGGGGCGTCGCCGATGTTGTTGAGGTTCGCGAAGAGGGCGATGCGCTTGTAGAAATAGTATTCGCCGATCACGTCGATGAGCATGCGCTTCGAGCCCCAGTTGTAGGTGCCGGGCTCGATGCCTCGGCCGGCGGCGACGGGTGCGAGGCGGCGCGGGCTGTTGTAATTCCACTTCACCTGAAGATTGTAGCGCGGGCGCGACAGGCTCACGCCCCACGCGACCGTGCGCGGCACGTAGCCTTGGAAACTGTTCGACTCGTCGCCTTTGGCCGTGAGCGCGCTGGCGTTGGCGTAGACCTGCACGCCGCGCGCCCACGACGGCAGAAACGTGAGGGCCTGCTTGTAGTTGAAATCGACGCCGGACATGCGGACGGGCTTGGCGAGGTTGAATTGGGTCTGGACATCGTAGTCGTCGTAGATGCTGGGATCGAGGCCGTAGAGGCCGAGGAAATCGGCGGACGGTCGGAAGCGCGTCGCGCCGAAGAAATTCTCGATGTCGCGGCGAAACGCGGCGACGGAGAACAGCCCCACCCGCTCAAAATAATACTCGAGCGAGAGCTTCATCGTGCGCGCGCTCCAGGCCTTGATGGCGGCGTTGTTGACGGTGATGAAATTGTTGGGTCCCGGCAGTTGCTCGGTGTCGGGCAGCGTGAGGCTGCCGGCGTATTGCACGTAATCGGGGCGGCCGACCGACCAGTAGGAGCCGGCGCGCGCGAGCAAATTCTCGCGGATGTTGTAGGTGGCGTTGAGGCTCGGGAAGGGCCGCAGGTATTCCTTTTCGGCGCGCAGGCCGCGGTCCACATTGGTGAGCCGCGCGGCCGCGAGGGTGCCGGCGGGGTTAACCTAAATTTCATGGTTCCGGGGGTAGGCGATTGGCAAGATGTTGATTCGCAGGTCAAGGGTTGGAAAAGGTCTCCACTACAATTTTGACTTCGTGTCGCCTCGCGAGGTGCCTGCGGCCGGGGCCTTGGGTGAACGGATGCGCGGCGGCGGCTGGGGCGGCAACTCCCAGCCGAGTTTCTCCAAGAGCAACCGGTGCTCGGGTTCGGGTTGCGTGTAGCGTGGCAGCACCAACTCCCGACCGTCGGCCAACGGCAGATGAACGTCGATCATCAGGATGCTCGCCAACGTCTCGAGCACGGCTCGTGGCGTCAGGCCGGGCGCGTGGGCGGCCAGCCGTCGGCGCAAGGTCACGCTCAGGCAATACGCGAGAAAGCACACCAGGACGTGCGCCTCGATCCGCTTCTCGCCATGGTGGCGGATCGGTCTCAGGTGCAGGTCGCTCTTCAGTGTCTTGAAGGCCGCTTCGATCTCTGACAGCTCCATATATTGCTCCCAGAGCGGGCCGGCCGAGTCGCCGGCCCGAAAGCCGCGCAGCAGGTAATGGCCGTCGCGCGCCTCGGCTTCGCGCAGCTTGGCTTTCAACAGCGTGAACCGAAAGGTGTCGCGGTTCACCGGCTGGCGCGCGGTCGGGAGGGTGAGTTCGACGAACGACCAGGCCCGGCCGGCGGCTTTGCGCGCGGCTCCAAGCTTGAACATGAGGGTATCACGTTTCCATGGACGCTGGCGCGCGCGGCGCAGGGCGCGCAGGCTGCGCAGGAGTTTGGCCAGCTTGCGGCGGCGCATCGCCCTTTCCTTGGCGTGGCGGCCGGAGCTTTTGGCCAGCACGTAGACTTCGTCGCCGTGGGCGAGCAATTTCACGTCGACGGTGTCGCGCTGTTTTTGCCAGGGCAGTTTTTCGAAGTCCGCCCGAAACTGATCCCAGCGGGCACGCGGCGTGCCGACCAGATAGCCGACGGGCGGATCGCTGCGGCGCATCTCCTCCAGCGTTTCCTCGGTGGGAATGCCGCGATCCATGATCCAAATCCGATTCGCTTTGCCGTACTGCGCTTCGATTTTCTGCAGGAAGGCTTTCAGCGTGGTCTTGTCGCTGGTGTTGCCAGGCATGATCTCGTAAGCGAGGGGGAAACCCTCCGGGGTGAGCACGACGGCGATGACGACCTGGCGGCAGTCGGAGCGTTTGTCACGGCTGTGGCCGTGCCGGGCCTTGGGCGCGCCGGCCATCTCGCCTTCAAAGTAGGAGCTGGTGAGATCGTAGAGCAGCAAATCGTAAGTGGCGCCGAAGAGATCTTTCCACCGGGCCTGCAGATGGGTGAAGAGTGCGGTGCGATGCGTATCAATAATATCGAGACACTCGTAGAGGCGGTTCTTGGCCGCGACGGCGAAGTCCTCGTCGAGGAGTTCATCCATCGCGCTGTTGAGAAACCAACGCCGGTGCAGGTGCCACTTGCTGCCGGGCTCGACGAGCTGGCGCACGGCGAGCAGTTCGAGCACCTTCCACCACGGCACCTCCGCTTTGCCCGCAGGCAGCCGCTCGCGCCAGAATTCGTCCAGATGCAGTTCGTCCCAGAGACGGCAGGCGAGCCAGCAGTCGCCGAAGCCGCGCGGTCGCTCGAGCGTCATTTCGGCCAACTTCACTTGCAGACCGCCCAAGGCGTCGGGCGGAATCTCGCGGTCTTCCGGGAAGAGCGCGATTTGTTCAGAGCGTTGCGTCGTTTCGTCGAACGCCTCGAGCTGCTTGCGCCACGCGGCCTGTTGCGTGTCGTTGATTTCGCCGAGATAAAAGACGGTGCGCTGCGTGTGCCGTCCTGTCCGCAGACGTCGATTTTCGACGATGCTCCAATAGCGATGAACCTTGCCGTCTTTCTTGCGGGTGTTGAAACGCAGAAACATTGGTTTGCCCGACCATGATACCACCGCTTCGGCGTAAAAACAGGGCGTAGGTCTCCACACGCGGCATTTGAAAAACCGGCGGCCTGCGCGCCAGCGCCTTACATCGCGCGAATCCCGAAAAATCGCGGAATACGGCCCCTAACCATGAAATTGAGGCTACGTCCGCGCCCCGTCGTGCCCGGCAAGGAGCAGAAATCGGGGCGGCGCCCCATCTCCGGGACACCTCCAAAATTCTTCCATTGACAGATTACTCTGCTTTACAGAGTACTCTAGCTATGCAACTCAACCCTCAGGAAGCCGCCGCCGCCCTCGCCCAGGTCGAGGACGCCCGCACCGCGATGCGCCGGGCTATCCGTGCCCATCGCGGGCACTATCATCTTTGGATCTGGGGCGTCTCCTGGGTGGTCATGCCCTTGGCGGCCCAATTCTTCGGCGACACCGCCGTGCGCTGGTTCGGCGTGATCTGCATCCCGTGCGCCCTCGCCTCGGGGGCCGTCGGCCGCACCCAGAGCCGTCAGCTGCGCGGTCCCGTCAACCGCCGGTTTCTGGCCGCGCTTGGCGCGGTGGTGGCGTTTGCCGTGGTGTTTCCGTTCGTCCTGCGCGCCACGACCGAGCCGAAGTCGATCTATGCCTAC
>SYGN01000073.1 GCA_005799525.1 Opitutaceae bacterium
CGCGGCGTCGACATCGGCGCGATCGAGCTCATCCACAAGAAACTTGTCGCCCTGCGCGACGCTGGGAAAGCCCTCCTGATCGTCTCGGTTGAACTCGACGAAATCCTCGGTCTCGCCGATCGCATCCTCGTGATGAATGCGGGCGAAATTGTCGGTGAATTGTTGCGGGCCGACGCTACGGAGAAAAAAATGGGCCTTATGATGGCCGGTGTGAAATCTGAGGGTGCCGCATGAGCGCCCCCGCTAAACTTCCCCGTTGGGCCGAACTGGGGTTGCTGCCGCTGATCAATCTCGCTGCCGCCCTGATCCTTTCCGGCGCCGTCGTGAAAATTCTTGGCGAGAATCCGTGGGCCGCGCTGAAGCTGCTGGCGAGCGGGGCGCTCGGGACGCAAGAGGGGATCGGCTACACGCTGTACTACGCCACGAATTTCATCTTCACCGGCCTCGGCGTCGCGGTCGCTTATCGCGCTGGGCTCTTCAACATCGGTTGCGAAGGTCAGGCCTACATCGGCGGCCTAGGCAGCGGATTGGTGGCGCTGTGGCTGGGTGACCGCGCACCGTTGCTCGTGGTGCTGCCGGTCGCGATTATGGCCGGTGCCGCGTTTGGTGCCGCGTGGGCACTGATCCCCGCGTGGCTCCAGGCGCGTCGCGGCAGCCACATTGTGATCACCACGATCATGTTTAATTTTATCGCGG
This sequence comes from Opitutaceae bacterium, assembly GCA_005799525.1. Taxonomy (GTDB): domain Bacteria; phylum Verrucomicrobiota; class Verrucomicrobiia; order Opitutales; family Opitutaceae; genus GAS368. The sequence goes on from SYGN01000073.1 coordinate 697, forward strand.
CCTCGTTGATGACCTATCTGCTCGTCAACGTCCTCATCAAACTCGGCCAGCAGTCGCCCGAGTCACGGGAATTTGGTGCGAATGCTGTGCTCCCCGCCGTGCACGAGGTCTGCGCGCAGGTCGGGATCAGGTTCTCCCCATCGCCGTGGAACCTCGCTTTTGCGATCGCGCTGCTCGCCGCGGCGCTCGTGTGGGTGCTGGTGTGGCGCACGCGTTGGGGTTATGCGCTCCGCGTCGCGGGACAAAATCACTCCGCGGCCGTTTACGCCGGCATCTCGCCTTCGCGGATTATCATTCAAGCGATGCTCTTGTCGGGTGCGCTCGCCGGCTGTCTCGGGCTCAATGAACTCCTCGGCTCGCAGCACCGGATCCTCATCGATTTTCCCGGTGGCGCCGGCTTCGTCGGCATCGCGGTCGCGCTGATGGGCCGGAATCATCCGGTCGGGATCTTAGTCGCCGCCTTGCTCTTTGGCGCCCTCGCCCAAGGCGGTTCGCAGCTCGCCTTCGACCTGCCCAAGATTAATCGCGACATGGTCGTCGTGATCCAAGGTTTGGTGATCTTATTCTGCGGAGCTCTGGAGAACGTGTTCCACGCACCGCTGGCGGCCTGGTGGCACGCGTGTCTCGCCCGTGGTCCTCAACCTACGGGCGGGACGCCCGTGCCGCGCTGACGATGGAGACCTACACGCTCATCGTTCTCACGCTCGCCGCCATGATTCGCGGAGCGACGCCGTTGCTGCTCGCGGCTATCGCCGGAATGTTCTCCGAGCGGTCCGGGGTGGTGGATCTCGGCCTCGAGGGGAAAATGCTCGGTGCCGCCTTCGCCGCCGCCGCCGTGTCCGCCGCGACCGGCTCCGCGTGGGCCGGGCTCGGTGCGGGGATCGCCGCCGCCGTGCTGCTCGCGTTGTTACTGGCATTTGCGACGGTCAGCCAGCGCGGCAATCAAGTCGTCGCGGCGATGTCCATTAACATTATGGTGGCCGGTCTGGGTCCGACGCTGGCGCTCGCGTGGTTTAATCTCGGCGGCCAAACTCCGCAGCTCGACGGCCCCGGCCAACGTTTCACGTCGCTCGTGTGGCCATGGGCCAGCACCGCAGCCGAGCATCCGTTTCCCGGGCTGCTCTATGCGGAGCTTCTCAGTGGCCACAACCTGATCGTTTACGCCGCAGCCGCGTTGGTGCCCGTGAGCGCCTGGGTGCTATTTCGCACGCGCTTTGGACTGCGTCTGCGCGCGGTCGGCGAAAACCCCCACGCTGTCGATACGGCGGGCATCTCCGTGACTGGACTCCGCTATCAAGCGATTTTGATTTCCGGCGTGCTCTGCGGTGTGGCCGGCACCTATCTTTCGACGGCCGCGAGCGCCGGATTCACCCGCGATATGACCGCAGGCAAGGGCTATCTCGCGCTCGCCGCGCTGATTTTTGGAAAGTGGAAACCGTATCCGACTCTCTTCGCTTGTCTGCTTTTTGCGTTCACCGATGCGCTCGCCTCGCGTCTCCAAGGCGTCGCGCTCCCGCTCGTCGGCGTCATTCCGGTGCAGGCGATTCTGGCCTTACCCTACGTTCTCACGGTGCTCCTGCTCGCCGGTTTCGTCGGCAAAGCCACGGCGCCAGCCGCCATCGGGGTGCCTTTCTCGAAGGAGCAATGATGGCCGAACAAGTTGAGCGTCGCAACGCGGTGGACGCCTTCGCTCCGAGCGCGCAACTCTCAGCACTCAACTTTCAACACTGCTCCCCATGACCATTCACGATCGTCTCGCCGCCCATCTCACAAAAACTCCCGACACCGGACGCGCTCTCTTCGTTGCCGGCAGTGCCACCGTCGTGGGCGACGTCACGCTGGGCGCGAACTCAAGTGTGTTTTACGGTGCCGTGCTCCGTGGCGACATTGGTCGGATCGTCGTTGGCGAGGGGAGTAACATCCAGGACAACGCGGTTGTTCACCTCGCTGACGACCTCGATGCCATCATCGGCGCGTGGTGCACGATCGGTCACTCGGCCATCGTCCACGCGTGCACGATCGAGGATGAATGTCTCATCGGCATGGGTGCGACTGTCCTCGATGGTGCGCGGATCGGGGCGCGGAGTATCGTGGGTGCGAACTCCCTTGTGCCCCAGCGCTTCACGTGCCCGCCCGGCTCGATGGTGTACGGATCGCCCGCGAAAGTCGTGCGCGCGCTCACCGACGCCGAGCAACGTTCCCTTCGCCCGTGGGCGGAAAAGTATGTCGCGGTGGCGAAGGCTCACGAGGCACGGGGGTAAGGCGAATTTCACTCCGTCGCAGGTGGTCGCGGAATGGGTCGAGCCCAAGGCGGATGGAAGTCCGCCTTACCGCTCCAGCGTGAGAAACGTGTAGTGAAAATTATCGTCGGCACTTTCGCGGCGGGCCGTCTCTCGCCACGCCAAATGCCGCCACTCGGGCATAAACGTGTCGCCCGGCACCTCGGCGTGGATGAGGGTGGGGTGCAGAATCATGGCGCGTCCGGTGGTTTCCGCGAGGGCGAGGGTCTCGGCGTAAATCCGCTCGCCGCCGCAGATCATGATTTTTCCGGGCAAGGATTCTGCAGCGGTGAGTGCATCGACCAAGGTCGCGGCGATCTTCACCCTCTCCCCGTCCAGCGCCGTGTTGCGCGTGATCACAATCGGCCGTCGGCCGTCGAGTGCGACGCGCGGCCAGGTCTCGAAACACACTCGGCCCAGCACTACAATCTGTCCGGCGGTCTCGTCGTGAAAGTGCGTCGTATCTCCCGGGATGTGCCATGGCAGTTGGCCGCCGCGACCGATCACGCGGTTCTCAGCGCAGGCGACGATGAGATGAAGTGGCTTGAGCATGACCGACTCACTCAACCGACTTGCCCGGGGAACGCACGGAAATCCTCGATGTTTCCGTGATTCTGGGGGTGTCATTCGTGGAAATTCACTTCATTATAACGCCATGAAAATCGGAGTCCCCAAGGAAATTAAAATCGGCGAGACGTGTCTCAATGTCCCCCAGCTTGTGCCGTCGTTGCGTTTCACTCGGCGCCAAAGTGGTGGTGCAGCAATCGGCGGGAATCACCGCCGGTTTCACCGATGCGGAGTATCGCTCCGCCGGTGCTACGCTCGTCGCCGACGCCGCGAAAATTTGGGCTGCGGCCGATTTGATTCTGAAGGTCAAAGAGCCGCTGCCAGCCGAATATCCGCTCCTGCGCGAAGGGCAGACGCTCTTTACCTACCTCCACCTCGCTGCCGGTCCCGAACTCGCGAAGGAGCTGCTGAAGAAAAAAATCCTCGGCATCTCCAATGAAACCGTCGAGGGCGCGGACGGACAGTTTCCGTTGCTCAAGCCGATGTCGCAGATCGCGGGGTGGCTCTCGATCCAGATCGGAGCGTATTTTCTTCAGTCGCAGCACGGCGGCTCCGGCGTGCTGCTCGGCGGTATCCCGGGCACGATGCCCGGCACGTGGTGGTCGTCTGCGCGGGCAACTCCGGCGCCCACGCCGTGCAAATGGCCGTGGGTATGGGCGCGCGCGTCACCGTGCTCGATCTCGATACGCGAAAGCTTGAGGCGCTCGACACCGAGTATCGCGGTCGCGTCGTCATGCTCATGTCAAACCCGGCGAACATCGAGTCCGAGGTGGCCGATGCGGATTTATTGATTGGGGCCGTGCTTATTCCTGCCGCGAAGGCCCCCCTCGTGGTTAATGCGAAGACTGTCGCCCGGATGCGCCCCGGCAGTGTGATCGTCGACATCGCGATCGACCAAGCCGGCTGCATCGAGAGCATTCGGCCGACGTCGCACCAGAATCCCGTCTACGAGCAGCATGGCGTCATCCACTACGCGGTGCCCAACATGCCCGCGCTCGTCGGCCGCACCTCGACGCTGGGTCTCACGCAAGCGACCGAGCCCTACGTGGCGATGCTGGTGAGCAAGGGCATCGAGCGCGCCCTCGCCGAACACCAAGGTTTGGCTCGGGGCGTAAAAACAGAAAACGGCAAGATCACCTTTGGCGCGGTGGCGAAGGCGCTGGGGTTTTCGTGAGTAGCAGGTCGGACTGCAGTCCGCCTTTTCCGATTTGTAATCTTACGACCGAGGCGGACTGAAGTCCGCCCTACTGACTTGCCCGCGCGCCTGCATTCCCAAAACGTGGAGAAATGAGTCACCCTTGTCGTCGAATTGTCGTTGCGCTGATTTTTGCTCTCGTCTGCCGCGGCCTCCACGCCGGCCCGCTCCCGGCGGGCCCTGGGAAATTTGAGTGCCCGAACGGCACCGAGCCCATCACCGTGTTCACGTACAAGCCGCCAACGTACAAAGATGGGCCGGTGCTCGTCGTCTTTCACGGAGTGGGGCGCAACGTCGAGGAATACCGCAACTTCGCGATCACTTTGGCCGAGCGCTATGGGGTCATCGTCGTGACACCGCTCTTCGAGAAAGACCGCTTTCCGAGCTCACGCTACCAGCGCGGCGGCTTGCTCGACCCGAACGGCAAGACCCAGGCCTCCGCAGCGTGGACCTACGCCGTGATTCCGAAAATTGTCGCACACGTGCGCGGCCTCGAGGCCAAGCCGAAACTGCCTTACTACTTGATTGGTCACTCGGCGGGCGGACAATTTCTCGTGCGGCTCGCGGCGTTCATGCCGGGTGAGGCGGTGCGAATTGTTGCCGCCAATCCGGGCTCGCATCTTTTCCCAGACCGGGTCCAGCAATTCGGTTATGGCTTCGGCGGCCTGCCGGACGAGCTGAGCAATGACGATGTGATCCGCCGTTACCTTGCGGCCCCACTCACGATCTACCTTGGAACCGGGGACAACACGCCCGAGCACAGTTTCGACGCCAGTCCTGCGGGTATGGTGCAGGGCCCCCATCGGCTCGCGCGCGGTCGGGCGTGTTTCGCCGCCGCGCAGACACTCGCGAAAGAACGCGGGTGGGCGTTTAACTGGCGTACGGTCGAGACACCCGGCATTGGCCACGAAGCTGCGTTCATGTTCGCAGCGAAGGAAGCGGGCGACGCCCTTTTTGGAAAATGATCGAGCAGATCCGCGTCTCAGCCGAAGTCGCTGCGGCCCTCGCCGCCGGGCGCGCCGTCGTCGCCCTCGAATCGACGCTCATCACGCACGGTCTGCCGTATCCGGCGAACGTGGAAACCGCGCTGGCGATGGAGGCGGCGGTTCGTGAGAGCGGGGCCGTGCCGGCAACGATCGCTGTGCTCGGCGGGAAGATCACCGTGGGCCTCGCGCGCGCGGAGATCGAGCGACTCGCCGCGCTCCCGTCGGGGACGGTGCGGAAGTGCTCGCGGCGAGACTTGCCGATTGCGGTGGGACTGGCGGAGGACGCCGCGACGACCGTGGCGGGCACGATGATCATCGCGCACATGGCGGGTATCCGTGTTTTTTCTACGGGGGGAATCGGTGGCGTGCATCGCGGGGCGCCGTTCGATGTGTCCGCGGACTTGCTCGAACTCGGCCGCACGCCGGTGGCGGTAGTGTGCTCGGGGGCGAAATCGATTTTGGATTTACCGCTCACGCTGGAGGTGCTCGAGACGCAGGGCGTGCCCATCCTCGGGCTCGGCACCGCCTCTCTGCCCTCGTTCTACTCGCGGAGCAGCGGTCTGCCGGTCGATGTCTCCGTCGCGACGCCGGCCGAGGCCGCCAAGGTCGTTGCGGCGGCGCAGCGGCTCGGCGCGCAGCATGGAGTGCTGCTTGCGGTGCCGGTGCCGGCAAAGGACGAGCTGCCGACGGAGCGGGTCGAGGCGGTGATTTTACAGGCTACGGCCGAGGCCGCGGCGCAAGGGATTCACGGAAAACGGGTGACCCCTTTTTTGCTCGGTCGCGTGGCCGAACTCACCGGGGGCGAATCGCGGCGGGCCAACTTGGCGCTCTTGATCAACAACGCGCGCGTCGGCGGGCAGCTCGCGGTCGCCCTGTGCGCGTTGGAAAACATCGGCCAGCGTGGTGTCACGGCGCGCAACGATGATCGCGGTGGTTCGTCGGGCCCGCTACGCTCGTAGACTCCCCCATGATCCGTTGTTTTTATTTTCTCACCCTCTTGGCTGCGCTCTTCTTCCCTCGTAGTGGGTGGAGTGCGACGGGACCGGCGGTCGGGCCTTTTTTCGAGCCTGCCCAGCCGTTTTTTCATTCGCAGGTTGAAGTCTTTGCGCCGACCCAGGGAAAAACGACGGGCGAAAACATGGTCGTGCGAGGGATTGTGCTGCCGCTGTCGTCGGGGCATTGCGTGTTGTTCGACCAAGAACTGCTGCGCGTCGCGGCCATTTGGCGAATTCCCGCCGGTCGCACGCCGGTCACGTTGGCCACGATGGCGCAGATTTCTTACGCCAATTTGCGCCAGAAGGCCGGGGCGGGGCATCCGCGGCCGACTGGCCCCGTGTTGATGAGCACGGGCGTTTTTTCCGGAGTGGCCGGCGATAGCGGCGCCTTGCGCCACGACCCACGTCCGCCGGGTCGCGAAGGCGAGGCCGGTCGCGGACCGCTGCCGACCACGTTCGGTCGGTTCGACGGAATCGAATTGGCCGGAGCGCTCGCCGTTCTGCGCTATCACGTCGGAGCAACCGCGGTGGCGGAGTGGCACGAGGCCCGCAGCAAGGACGGCTCGGTCGAGGTCATTCGACATTTCGAAATTGCGCCCCACACGCACGCGTTGGTGTTCGCGCTGGGTGTTGGTGGGGTGGAGCCACTGAGCGTCGTGGCCAATTCCGATGCCTTCGTGGTGGCTAAGCAGGACGCGGGATTTGTCGGCACTCTGGCACCGTCGAGTGTCCTGCAACGGGTCAGTGTCGCGTGGCGCTTCGGGGCGAGTGGCGTCGCCGGGGCATTGCTCGAGACACCGCCGCTGCCGCGGACGAGTGCCCAGCGGCGTTGGGCCGGCACCGTGACGGCCAGCGTGCAACTCGACGCGCTCGCGCAGAATGGTCTCGTGCTCGACCGCATCGCGACCCCGGATGACAATCCGTGGGCGCGACGCGTGCGCGCGGCCGATCTGGCTTTTCTGACCGGCGACCGCGCGGCGGTTGTGACCTACGATGGTGACGTGTGGCTGGTCGACGGATTTGCGGATCCGCAACTCACGCGACTAACCTGGCAGCGCTTTGCCTCGGGGCTGCATGAACCGCTGGCCATCGCCGCGCCGCAGGGGTTGATTCAGGTGGCCACCAAGAACGGTCTCGTGCGGTTGCATGCGCGGGATGGGAGCGGGGAGGCGACCTGGATTGAAAATTTCAGTGATCAGCTCCTGCAGAGTCAGACGACGCGCTCGTTTCCCCTCGATATGGCGATGGGGCCCGATGGTTCGACCTACGTGACCCAAGGCGGAATTGTCGACCGGAGTGGCATGCAGGCTGGGGGAGAGGGGACGGCGCACACCGGTGCGATCGTGAGAATTTCCCCGGATGGCCGGAGCGCGCGGGTCGTAGGGAGCGGCGCTCGCGAACCGTTTCTCGCGGTTCATCCGACGACCGGTGTGGTAACGGCGACGGATCAGCAGGGGCACTACATTCCCTCCTCGGTGTGCTACCTCGTGCGACCCGGCGATGATTTTGGCTACGTGCAAGACAAGCCGACGAAGCTCGCCCGGCCGCTCGTGTGGCTGCCGCATGAGCAGGACACGGCGTCGGCGTCCGAGGTTTGGATGGTCGGTCAGGGCATGGGCGCGTGGAACGGTCGGCTGCTGCATCTCTCCTACGGCACGGGCCGCGTATTTCTCATATCGCCGGATCTGGACGCGCCGATGGCACAAGGCGCGGTGATCCCGCTCGATTTGAAAACGGATCTGCCGCTGCTCCACGGGCGGATGAACCTGCGCGGGGACGCCCTGTTTTTCGCCGGACTGCAGATTTACGGGACGAGTGCCACGAACAACTGGGCGTTGGGCCGATTGCGGCCCGGCAAGAGCGAGATCGTCACGGCGTTGGCGGCGCGATCCTGCGTGGACGGTGTGGTGCTGGAGTTTGCCGCACCGCTCGACCCAGCCTCGCTGGGCGCGGAGAAAATCGCGGCGCGCGCGTGGAATTACAAGCGCAGCTCCGCCTACGGCAGCGGGCGCTACGCACTCGACGGTGCGGCCGGCGTCACGCCGTGGGGCGTTGCCCAGACGGTGCTGTCGGCGGATCGGAAATCGGTGTTCGTGCATTTGCCGAAACTTCCCGCGGTGGGACAGCTCGAGGTACGCCACGATTTTCGATTGGCCAGCGGCACGGCCGCACGCGGCGTAGTTTATTTTACGATTCATCAGCCACGCCCGCTCGATTTGGCGAAGTCGGGTTTTGCCGGCGTGGATCTCTCCAGGCAACCGGTCGTCGTGGCCCGCGCCAATGAGGAGCTCGCGTCGGTGGCGATCGGCAAGGCCCTGGCGGAGAGCGTGGGCTGTGCGACGTGTCACTCGGCGGATGGCACGACCGAGGGCAAGATCGGCCCCACGTGGCAGCGGTTGTTTGGCGCCAAGCGGACGTTGCTCGACGGCACCAGTGAACTGGCGGACGAACTTTACCTGCGGGAGAGAATTCTCGATCCGACGCAAAAGCGGACCAAGCCTGGGGTGATTGAAATGCCGAGCTATCGCGGAGTCCTGAGCGAGCAGCAGGTGGAGTCGCTCGTGCTCTATATCAAAAGCCTCGGTGCCCGGGGAAGCCGGGCCGAGTAGGCCGAATATCTCAGATTCTCCCCGTCGGAGGCAGGTGTCACCGAGCGCACATTTTCAGCTCGATCGGTTTTCTTTTTAGAAAATATTTTCGCGATGAGCGCAGGGTTGACGCCGTTAATTTCTAAGTCCGGCAGGCTGCTGACCGGGCACAAAAAAGGGCGGGCCAGAGACGCCGCCCCACTTTTAAACCTGATTGGCTGCGGCGCTCAGCTCGCTGGCACGATCGTCACGCTCTCGACTTCGACGCGGTCGACCGGCGTGCTCTTCTCGCTGCCGCCGACGGAGACGGTGGCGATGCGCTCGAGGACGTCGTCGCCCTTCACGAGTTGGCCGTAAGCCGTGTATTGGCCGTCAAGGAATCCCGCGTTGCCGTGGCAGACGAAGAATTGGCAGCCGGCGGAGTCCGGGTGCGAGGAGCGGGCGGCGGAGAGGACGCCGCGGACGTGGGGCTTTTTGTTGAACTCCGCTTTGACCTTGTAGCCGGGGTCGCCGGTGCCGGGCATTCCCTTGGCACCGTTCTTCGTGTTGGGGCAACCGCCCTGGATCATGAAACCCTTGAGAATGCGGTGAAACGCGGTGCCGTTGTAGAATCCCTCGCGGGCGAGTTTCTTGAAATTCTCGACGTGCTTCGGTGCGACGTCGGGCCAGAAGGCGAGGGTCATTTCTCCGAGGGAGGTCTTGATGATGGCGTGTTCGACGGGTGCGGGAGTGCTCATGGAAGGCGCAGCGAACCGGTCGCGCTCGGGTGCCGCAAGAACCAATTTGCGCGCAGTGTGAGACCTGCTCACGGTCAGAAATGCGCCGATCAATGCTTCGCTCACGATTACTGGCTTCCCTTTTTTTCCTCCCGCGGGTCGCCGCGGCGGCCGAAGTCATCCGGCCTAAAGTTGTTGTGGTGACGATGTTCGAGGCAGGCAATGACACCAGAGACCGTTCCGGTGAGTTTTAATTTTGGGTGGAGCGTGAAAAACCCACGCAGTTGCACGCGTTTCCCCAGCGCTACCGCGATTTGCGGACGAACGCGGAGGGGAGCGTTTTGGGTGTGGTCACCGGCGTGGGAATGGCCAAGAGCACGGCGACGATTATGGCGCTGGGACTCGATCCGCGTTTTGATTTGACGAAGAGCTATTGGTTGGTTGCGGGGATCGCCGGCATCGATCCCCACGACGGACCGCTCGGTGCAACGGTGTGGGCCGAGTGGTTAGTCGACGGCGATCTGGGGCACGAGATCGTTACGCGCGGGATGCCGGCGGGTTGGACGACGGGGTACATTCCGTTGCGAAAAAAGAAACCCTACGAACTGCCCGTGGACCGCAGTGAAGAAGAGGCCTAACGGCTTGACCCCGGTCTCGTGGAGTGGGCCTACCAACTCACGAAGCATATCCCGTTGGCCCATAGGGAGGCGATGCAGAAACGGCGCGCGCTTTACACCGGTTATCCGAAAGCGCAGCGGCCCCCGCTCGTGATGAAGGGCGATAACCTGTTGTCCATGACCTATTGGCACGGCAAGATCCTCAATCAGTGGGCGAATGATTGGGTTAAGTATTACAGCGAAGGCGCGGGCAACTACGTGACGACGGCGATGGAAGACACGGGCACGATGCAAGCGCTGACGTTCCTCGCGCGGGCGAAACGCGTCGATGTGCAGCGCGTGCTGGTGGTGCGCACGGCCAGTAATTTCGAAATGCAATGGCCCGGCGGTGATGCGGCGGAGAGCCTGAGCGGTGAGAAACTCGGGTCCGGATATTCTGCGTATCTCCCGTCGCTCGAGGCGGCGCATCGGATCGGTAGCTTCGTCGTGCACGAACTCGTGAAGAACTCGCCGCGCTACGAAAACGAAATCCCGAAGAAGTGACGGGTCGGTGACGCGTAGCGCAGATCAATACTCAATGAGCTCGCCGGGGAGCACGGGCGTGGTGACGGGCAGCGTGCAGCGTGCGGGCGGGGTGGGCTTGTTCGAAGGCTTAGCCGAGGGCGAGCAGGCGGGCTTCACTGAACGCTGGGCCGATGAAAAAAAGGCCGACCGGCAACGCCGGGTCTGAGGTGAAACCCGCCGGGACAATCAAGTCGGTCCAGCCGGTGACGTTCGCGAGGATGGCAGTGCCGGAGTAGATGTTGTGCGGGAGCGTGACGCCATCATCCTTGGTCAGGCGCGGTGGGTGCGACGCGGTGGGGACGATGAAGGCGTCCAATTTTTCCTTGGTAAGGAACCACTGCAGGTTTTCTCGGACGATCTTACGGCCATCCTCCAAAGCGCTCCGGTAGAGAAGATCGTGGATCGTGCCGGCCTTCTTTTCGCGCTCGTAGGAGGTGAAACGATTTTTGTTGGGCACCCAACCTTCCTGGGTCGGTGCGGTGATTTTCTCGGACAGCGCGACGATGTCGGCGTGTGTTTTCGGAAGATCTTTGCGCGGAAGCGTGGCGAGGTAGTCTTCGACTTGGGTTTTGAATTCGGGGTCGCGGATGGCGAGATAGAGTCCGCTGTTCACTCCGAGGACGAAGGTCGGGAGCTTGATGTCGACGACGGTCGCGCCCTTCGCGCGAAGGATCGCGACGGCGCTTTCGACGACGGCGTCGACGCCCGCGTAGTGTTTCATGAAGTCGCGGAGCAGTCCGAGACGGGCGCCGCGCAAACCGTCGGGTCTTAGGCCGGCGGTGTAGTCGGCGGCTATTTTGCCGGCCGCGGCTGCGGTGACCGGATCGCGCGGGTCGGGTCCGGCCATGACGTTGAGGGCGGCGGCGAGATCGGCGACGTGACGCGCCATCGGTCCGACGGTGTCGAGGGCCAGCGAGAGGGGGATAATGCCGCCGCGACCGTTGAGGCCGAGCGTGGGCTTGAGTCCGGCGATGCCATTGGCTGAAGACGGGCCGCGGATGGAGCCGCCGGTGTCGGTGCCGAGTCCGAAAACGACAAAACCGGCGGCGATGCCTGCACCCGTCCCGCTGCTGGAAAGCTGGGTGAGCGTTCGAGGACGTGGGGGTTGAGAATTTGAACGCCTAGGGTGCTGAGGGCCGCGCCGCTCGCGAACTCGCTCAGGTTGGCCTTGGCGATAATCACGCAACCGGCCTCGCGGAGGCGGCGGGTTTGCCCGGCGTCTTGGAGCGGGAATGAATCGCGGAGCGCGTAGAAACCGCCGGTCGTCGGGAGGTCGACGGTGTCGATGTTGTCCGTGAGCAAAATCGGAATGCCGTGGAGGGGTCCGCGCGGGCCCTTGGTTTTGCGCTCGGTGTCGGGGGCGCGAGCTTCATCGAGCGCCTTGGGGTTGACTGTGATGATCGCGTGGAGCTTCGGGCCGGATTTTTCGTAGGTGCCGATGCGGGCGAGAAAGAGCGTCGTGAGTTTTTCTGCGGTGAGCGCGCCGGCAGTCATCGCCGCTTGGAGTTCGGTGACGGTGGCATCAGTGAGCGCGACCGTCGCGGCGCGGCAGCTGAGCGCGAGAGCGAGGACGAGAGCGAGGAAGAGGTGGGGCGGGGTGGGCATCGGTTTGTGGATTCGAAGAAGCGTCAACACGGAGATCAATGCACGTCGTAGGAGGAGCCGGTTGCGTGCTGACTCAGGACGGGGGTGCGTGGCGCGTGGAAAAATTTGCGGTAAGCCGGCTCGAATCTGCGGTACCCGGAACTCGTTGGAAAAACTCGGCCCGTGAGTTGCTTAAAGTCCAAGGCAAAAATTCCGCCGGAGTTTCCCGCAGATTCAGGACCGAACATATGAATACCCGGGTGGACCAAAACGAGGGCCGTTCCGAAAAGGTCCTCACGAAGCCGACTCTGGTGAGAAAAGTGAACTCTTTGGTAAGTGGGCTTTTCTCCCGGTTGACGATGCGCACGGACAGGCGGCGTTCCGGCCGCCTTTGCACGGCGACAGGAATGTCGCCGGTCCGTCAGACGCGTGACCTCCGGGCAACTCGGCCACCTGCAGATGCGCCCCCGGCAACTTGGTTCCTACAAAAACCGGTGGGCGTCTGATCTCGAGGGAATCGAAATTAACTGAACTCGGCGTCGATCAGCTCGCAGAAATGGTGTATCAAGAAAAGATGAGCCTCTTGTGTCGCCGGGCCACATTGGCCGGGGACAATAAGGTCGCAGGTGGCGAGGCCCTTGGCTTTGCCGCCGCCGCGGCCGAGAAAGGCGACGGAGGGGAGGTTGAGATTTTTTGCCTCGTGGAGGGCGGCGAGAATGTTGGCGGAATTGCCGCTGGTGGTGAGCACGACGAGCAGATCTTCCGGGCGCGCGAAGCCGGCGACTTGGCGCGAGAAGGCGTGTTCGTGGCCGTAGTCGTTGACGACGCAGGTGAGGAGGGAGCCGTCGGCGGAGAGGGCGATAGCTGGCAAGGCGCGGCGGTTTTTGGCGTAACGGCCGACGAGTTCGGTGGAAAAATGGGCGGCCTCAGCGGCGCTGCCGCCATTGCCGCAGATCAGTAATTTTCCGCCGCGGCGGAGCGTCGCGAGCATCATTTGGCCAACGCGGTCGATCTCCGGGCGAATTTCGGAGAGCGACTGCAAGGTGCGGACGGTTTCGGCGAGGGAGACTTCGAAGGAGCGCATGGTGGGCGAGGGAAAGTAGCGAGTAGCGAGTAGCGGGTAGCGAGTAGAAAAATGGGGTCGGAGACGAGCGAGGGGAATTCGCCGAATCATGCTCGCTACCCGCTCCACGCACCTCAGTACTTTTCAGGGTGCGCCTCCGCAAACTTACGCTCCGCCACTTTCGCAACGTGGGCTTTGCCGCGTTGGAACTGAAGGGGCGGCAGCAGTTTTTGGTCGGGGCGAATGGCCAGGGGAAAACGAATCTACTTGAGGCGGCGGGTTTTTTGACCGCGCTCCGGTCGTTTCGCGCGGCGGAGAACAAACTGCTGGTCGGCCACGGTGAGCACACGGCGGCGATCGCGTGCGAGCTGGAGCACGAGCGGCAGGGCGAGACGAAGGTCACGATCAAGCTGCGGCCCGACGGCAAGGAGCTGTGGTGCGACAACGAGCGCGTGACGCGGCTGGCGGATTACCTCGGGAAATTTCCGACCGTCGTATTTTCGTCGCAGGATTTGCAGTTGGTGCGGGGCTCGCCGGCGGGACGGCGGCGTTGGTTGGACCTGACGTTGGCGGCGATGGACGCGGGGTATTTGCGAGCATTGCAGACGTTCACGCGGGCGCTCGCGGAGCGGAATGCGTTGTTGAAACGAGGCGTGGCGGACGACGCGCAGCTCCCGGCGTTTGAGCAGACCATGGCACCGGCGGCAGCGGAGCTCATCAGCCTGCGAGCGGCGGGCCTCAAAGCTCTCGGCGCGTCCTTGGAGAAAAACTACGCGCGCTTGTGTGATGAGGCGGAGCCGGCCGGGCTCACGTATGAGCCGGACTTCGCCGAGCCGTCGGCGGAGGCGTTGCTTGCGCGGCTGGAGTCGGGGCGGTCGCGCGATGCGCAGTTTCGCACGACGCTCGTGGGGCCGCATCGCGATGACTTTCATTTTACCGTGCGACACACCGCGGCGAAGGAGTTTGCTTCAGATGGGCAGCAGCGCTCGCTGGTGCTCGCGCTGCGCTTGGCGCAGGCGGCGTGGTTTCAGGAAAAGAGCGGTATCCGGCCGGTGCTGCTCGCGGATGATGTCCTAGGCGAACTTGACCCGACACGGCGGCGGCGGTTTTGGTCGGCGATCGACTCGGAATCGCAGGTCATCGCGACGGGGACGAGCTTGCCGGATGCGGTGCTCGGAACGTGGCAGGTGTTTGCGGTGGCGGATGGGGTGTTTACGGAAAAAGTGACGGACCTGGAGGCGACCGCGTGACGCTGGAGCCGTGGCAATGGGCGCTGGCGGTGCTCGCCGCGCTGATCGTGGGGATCTCGAAATCCGGCATCGGCGGGCTCGGGATTCTTGCGGTGGTCCTGTTCACTCTGATGATGCCGGCGAAGCAGGCGACGGGCACGGTGCTGCCGTTGTTGTGCTTCGGCGACATCGTGGCGTCGGCGACCTACGGGCGGCACGCGAAGTGGCTGCACGTGTGGCGGCTGTTTCCGTGGACGGCGGGTGGTGTGGTGCTGGGATGGCTGGCCTTTGATCGGGTAAACGACCGGCAGGCGCAGGGTCTCATCGGCGCGATTTTTCTTGGGTTGGTCGTGACGCAACTCATCCGGCGCAAGTGGGGCGGGCACGAGGCGGAGTATGGCGCGTGGTTTGCTCCGACCATCGGCGTGCTGGCGGGTTTCACGACGCTGGTGGCGAACGCGGCTGGCCCGTTCATGGTAGTCTATATGCTTGCGATGCGGTTGCCGAAACTGGATTGGGTCGGCACAAGCGCGATATTTTTCCTGCTGCTCAATCTCTTCAAGGTGCCGTTTATGGTCGATCTTGGGCTGATTCATGCGACGAGCTTTACGTTCAACCTCTGGATGGCTCCGGTGGTGCTCGCGGGGGCGTGGTTCGGGCGGAAACTCGTGTTGAAGATCGATCAACAGGCGTTTGAAAACCTCGCGCTCGCGCTCAGTTTGGTCGCCGGGCTCAATCTCGTTTACACATCATGGCGCGGATGAACGTCAGGCAAATGTGGGCCGCGAAGCTCGCGGGGAAAGCGGTGCCGGCGGCGCTGGACGTGCCGGCGAATGGCGCGGCCTCGGGGCAGGCGTCGTCGGGGGTACGGGCGCGGACGCCGTTTAGCGGGGTGGTGTTGGGGATCGACCCGTCGCTGCGCGGGACGGGTTTGGTGCTGATTGAGTTTGCGGTGGGACGGCAGCCGATTTTGTTGCGGTGTCAGACGGTTAAGGTGCCTGCAAAACTGCCGATGGCGGTGGCGCTCGGAGAGATTCATCGGGCGGTGGCGGCGTTTTTAGATGCGGCGAAGATCGTGCGGCACGTGGCGCTGGAGCAGACGATTTTTGTGCAAAATTTTCAGACGGCGCAGATCCTCGGTGCGGCGCGCGGGGCGGCGATCTCGGCGGCGGCGTTGCGGGAGAAACCCGTTTTCGAATACGCACCGTTGCGCGTGAAGCAGGCGGTGGTGGGTGCGGGCCGCGCGAGCAAGGAGCAGATGGCGCGCACGGTAATGGCGCTGCTGGGACACGGGCGCACGCTGGCGCTGGACGAAGCGGACGCGGCGGGCGTGGCGTTGTGCCACGCGTTTACTTGGCGCGAGTGAGGAGGGAAGGACCAAGGACGGAGAAGGGGAGCGGATTTTTTAACCGCTAACAGCTTTCGCCAAGGGATAAAATTTTTGGAGTGCGGCGGCGGCTGATCGCCTTCGCAGGGAGTCGGAGGTGTCGGCTGATCGCCGCCGAGGGGGGCGGTGCGCGCCGCGCGGCGGCGTGCTGGGGCGGACGCCGGTGGAAAGAGGGCGGCGTACCGACAAGCGGCAGCGCTGCGATGGGGTGAATGGGCTGGTGCTGGTCGCCGTGCCGTGGCGCGGTGGCTGGGGTTATTCGATTCCGGCTCGAGGCCGCGCGACCGTAAAAGTGCGCGGCCCCGTTCAAACGTCAGTGCAACCCGCTCGGTGCACGTGCTGCGTCACGTGAAACCTGTGACGAGGGAGGACGGAGGCGTCCACTCGCTGGCGCTCGCGGCTACGAGGACGGAGGTGTCCACTCGGCTAACTCAGGACGGCTTTGAGGACTTTGCCGAGGTCGGTCGCGCGGTAGGGTTTCGTCAGGTAGCCGCAGAAGCCCATGTCGAGATACTTGCGCGCCAACTCGTCGTGGTCGTAGCCGCTGCAGAGAATCGCGCGGACTTCGGGGTCAATGTCCTTGAGCGCCTGGAAGCACGCTTTGCCGCTCATGCCACCGATCACCGTAAGGTCCAAGATGACGGCGTCGTAGGGGCGTCCAACATTCAGATACCGTCTGTAGAGGGCGAGAGCATCTTCGCCGTTTTTCGCGAGATCGAATTTATAGTCGAGGCGCGTGAGCATCGTGGCGGTGAGCGCGGAGATCTTCGCATCGTCGTCCATGAAGAGGACGCGACCCGTGCCGAAGCGCGGCGATGCGGCGCGGCGCGCTGGCGCTTCGAGGGAGTGTTCGGCTTTCGGCAGGTAGACGGTGAAGGCGGTACCGACGCCGACCTCGGTGGCGAGTTCGAGTTGGCCGCCGTGTTTGCGCACGATCGAAAGGACTGTGGCGAGACCGAGGCCCGTGCCGTGTTTTTTTGTCGTGAAAAACGGATCGAAGATTTTTTCGACGTGCTCGGGTTTGATGCCGCTGCCGTTGTCGCGTACCGCGAACTCGACGTAATCGCCGGCGGCGAGCGAGGCGACTTGGCCGTCGGTGAGGGTAATGGTGGCGGCGCGGATTTGCAGGCGGGGCCGATGGGGTTCCGGCGGCATGGATTGCAGGGCGTTGACGATGAGGTTTTGGAAGACTTGGAGAATTTGCGGCTTGTCGACCAGGACCGGCGCGACGCCCTCGGGCACTTCGATCGCAACCTCGGCATTCGACGCGGCGGCGGCGATCTTGAGCGAGTCGGCGAGAATTTCTTGGGCGGCGACGACGGTGGGCGTACCCACGCCGCTTTTGGCGAAAGCGAGGAGCTGTTTCGTGAGGTCCTTCGCGGTGAGGCACGCGTGCTCGGCGTCGCCGAGGGCGGTGGCGTCGCGGTGGTCTTTGCCGAGGGAAACCGCTCCGAGGATGGTGGTGAGGAGATTGTTGAAATCGTGAGCGACGCCGCCGACGAGGAGGCCGAGCGATTCGCTGCGGTTGGCTTTGACGAGTTCTTCGGGCGTGAGGGTCATCTGCTCGGGGTCGCGGAAAACAATGGCGACGCCGCGCGGTTTACCGTCGGAGCCGAAGGCCGCGCGCGCCGTCCAGACGATGGGTGTCGGAGGTTCGCCTTCGTTCGGTGACTTCAGGGCGTGGGCACTGATGAGCGGGAGTGGCTGATCAGCCGACAATGCGCGCTCGACGGGATCGTCGCCGGGACGGTTGCTCTGGCGGTTGACGAGTTGAAAGACGTCGTGGAGGGACTGGCCGCGCACGGCGTCGGGGGAGAGGCGGAGCAGCGGGGTGGAGGCGCCGTTGGCAAAAATGATTTTTCCGCGGGCGTCGGTGATCAGCACGGCTTCGGCCAGGGCGCCCAAGGCTGCGGTGACGAGGGCGGCGGGGAGCGCGTGGTCGTCGGGCGAGGTGGCGGCCGAGAGGTCGGAGGGCAGGGCGACGGCGAAGCCGACGACCCGCGCGAGGTCACGTTTGCGGGTGAGGCTGCGGTGCGCGCCGAAGAGCACGGGCACGGGGTGGCCGTCCTTGCTGCGGAGGCAGACGGCTTCCGTGAAGGAGCTGTGGCCGGGAGCGCGGGCGAGCAGCCAAGCTTCGAGTCCACCGGTCGCCGCTTCGGGCGGGAGTGCGGCGGTGAAGGATACGGCCTCGGGGGCGAGCTCGCCCTCCTCGTAGCCGAGGAGTTTTTCCCAGGCTGGGGAGAACCAGAAAATCTTGCCGGCGAAATCGAGTTCGAAGGCGGCGAGCGGTCCGCCGCCGCTGAGGTCTAGGAGCCGGGCCTCGTTGGCGAGGGCTCCCTCCTCGATCTGTTTACGATCGGTGATGTCGAGATGGATACCGACGACGCGGGCGAGTTCGCCGGCTGCGGTTATCACCTGAAGACCGCTGCATTGGATCCAAACCCAATGGCCAAGCCGATGCTTCATGCGAAACTCGACGTTGAAGGGGCGGGTGCCGCCGGTGGGCTTTTTGCCGATTTTGTCGGGTGCCGCGGAGGAGTCTTCTGGGTGGATGAGTTGATGCCAGGTCGCGAGCGTGTCGGGCAATTCGGCGTCAGCGTAGCCCACGATTTTTTTCCACGCAGGGGAAAAGAGCACCCGGTCGATCGAGAGGTGAAGGTCGAAAAAGCCCGTGGTGCCTTGGTCAGCGAGCAGTGCGAAGCCCGCAGTGGTGTCGTTCAGGTTAGAGGCGATGACGGGTGGCGTCGCGAGAGTCTGGGTGTTACGACTAGTGAAGGCCTCACTCAAGTTAGCTGGTATCTAGCCATGCGCCGCAGCGCTTGGCGAGGAAATCGATGTAGGCCGGATGGTCGTTGAGGCACGGAATCGCGGTGAACGATTCGCCGCCGGCTTCTTCGAATTCTTCGGCTCCGCGGACGCGGATTTCTTCGAGGGTTTCGAGGCAGTCGGTCACGAAGGCCGGGGTCATGACGAGCATGCGCTTACGACCCTCGCCCGCGAGGCGTTTTAATTCAAAGTCGGTATACGGAGTGAGCCACGGTTCACCGGCGATGCGCGATTGAAACGCGATGGACCAGCGGGCGGGATTGAGTCCGGCGCGTTGGGCGAAGAGCTGGGTGGTGCGGGTGACCTGGGCCTTGTAGCAGGTCGCGTGGGCGGGCGAACAGGTGTTGCAACAATCGGGTGTGACGAGGCAGTGGGCCTTCGAGGAGTCGCCTTTGGTGAGATGGCGTTGCGGGATGCTGTGGTAACTGAACATGAGGTGATCGTGGGGCTGCGCCAGATACGGGCGGGCGCTGGCGACGAGGGCGTCGATGTAGTCGGGTTCGGCGTAGAACGGCCGGACGCAGGCGACCTTCATTGTGGGTGCGAGCTCGGCGGCGACCCGGCGGACTTTGACGACGACGGTTTCCCAGCTCGACATCGCGTAGTGCGGGTATTGCGGGAAGAGCAGGACTTCGTTGACGCCCGCCGCGATGAGGCGGCGCAGCGCGTCGGGGATCGACGGATTGCCATAGTTCATGGCGAGGTCGACCGGGGTTCTGAGGCGTTTTTGGAGGGCGGCCTGGGTGAGCTTGCTCGTGACGATTAGCGGCGAGCCAGCGTCGGTCCAAATGGTGGAGTAGGCGTGGGCGGAGTTTTTGGCGCGAAACGGGATGATAATGCCGTTGACCAACACACTCCGGAGGAAGGCCGAGCTAGGTCGGTCGATGACGCGCTCATCGCCGAGGAATTCGCGCAGGTAGCGCTTGACGTCCGGGACAGAGGTGGAATCGGGCGAACCGAGGTTGAGGAGGAGGATAGCGCGTTCAGCCATACAGAGGTGAGACATGTCCGCAGGAAATCGGCGATGTCAAATGGCGGCGGTGCGGCGGAGGCGATCGTTGATGGCATCGGCGAGGCCGGCGCGGCCCGGGGCGAGTTCGATGTGTAGGCGGGTGAAGCCGGCTTGGTCGAGCTCGCGGAGGAGGGCGAAGAGCCGATGGGCCACCCGGGGCAGGTCGCCGTGTTGGGCAAACCAATGGATATTTTTTCCGCGGAGGACAGGGGGCTTCGCTATGAACACCCAAGCCTCGCGCGGATCGCCCGAGGAGACCGCGCGCACGGTGAGGCGGGTGTGCAGCTGCACGGGCGTGCGCGGGCTGTAGTGGCGCGTAAGCAACCCGGGAGCGATTTGGGCGACTGCGTTGGCCGGAGTGCGGCGACGCGGTGGAGCGAGCACGGGGACGCCGAGGGCTTGTTCGAGTTGTGCGCGGGTGATTGCGCCGGGGCGAAGGACGCGGGGGCGCGCGGGCTGGCGGAGGTCGACGATGGTGGATTCGAGACCGACCGAGCAGGGGCCGCCGTCGAGAATATGGCTAATTTTCTCGCCGAGGCCGTCACGCACGTGTTGGGCGGTGGTGGGGCTCACGTAGCCGAACGGGTTCGCGCTCGGGGCGGCGAGCGGCACGCCCGCGAGTCGGAGGAGGCGACGGAAGAGGGGATGAGCGGGCATGCGGACGGCGACACTCGGGAGACCGGCGGACACGATCGCGGGCACGAGTGCGGTCTTCGGCAGCACCAGTGTGCGCGGGCCGGGCCAGAATGTCTTCGCGAGCACGAGGGCGGCGGGGTTGACGGCTGCGAGTTTGGCGAGGTCCGAGATCGCCTCGATGTGCACGATCAGCGGGTCGGTTTGGGGACGGGCTTTCGCGCGGAAGATTTGCTCGCAGGCAGCGGCGTCGAGGGCGTTGGCGGCGAGGCCGTAGACGGTTTCGGTCGGAGCGGCGACGAGTCCGCCCGAGCGCAACACGCGAGCGAGCGTCGCGAGATTGCGTGGCGTGCCTGCGTAGGTGCGCGCGCGGAGTGGGCGTGGGCGAACGGAGGGCAAAGCCTTTGAACGTGCAGGCATCGGGGGCCTGTGGTGCCAGCGGGATCGTGCGGCGGCAAGCCCAGCGCGGCGTATCCGGTGGTGATGCTCCGCTGCGAGGGATTGCGATGGACTAAG
>SYGN01000074.1 GCA_005799525.1 Opitutaceae bacterium
CAGCGAGAATTCCGTATTCGTCAGCCGCAGCGCCAGCAACGCCCCCAGCCCCGACGACGGCAACGTCGACAGAATGGTGAGCGGATGTACCAAACTCTCGTAAAGAATTCCCAACACGAGATAGACCGCCACCAACACACCGAGGATCAGGAACGGTTGATTCTGCAGCGTCTTTTGAAAACTCTGCGCATTGCCCGACAACCGCGTCTGGATATCCGTCGGCAACATAATGCCCGCGAGGGCGCGGGCGATTGCCGCAAGCCCCTCCTCGAGCGAAACATCCTTCGCCAACGCAAAGCCTACGTTCTCCGCGGCGAACTGGTTGCGATGCCTCACGCGGTCATCGACGATGGAATAGTCGTAGCGCGTAAAGGCTGAGAGCGGCACCTTCGCACCGTCGGCTCCGATCACCTGCACCTGGTCCAGCACCGCCGGATCCGAGGTGAATTGCGGCTCCAGCTCCATAATCACGCGATACTGGTTAAGGCGGTCGTAGAGGGTGGCCACCTGCCGTTGGCTGAACGAGCTGTTCAGCACTTGTGACACCATTTGCATATCCACACCCAGGCGACGCGCGGCTTCGCGGTCGATGTGCAAACTAATCTGCTGAGTGCCGCTTTCGGAATAGTTCTCCACATCGGTTAGCTCGGGCAACTCCTGCAACGCCGCGGCCACTTTCGGCAACCACTTGCGCAAATGGCTCAGCTCGGAACTCAATAAGGTGAGGTCGTAGGAGCCCGCGTCGGAGGTGCGTGGCGCATCCATGTCCTGCGAAACGCCCATCCACAACATGCCACCGGCCACCGGCGGGGCGACGAGTCGCAGGCGATTCACCACCTCGGTGGCCGACACGCCGCGATCCGCCAGCGGCTTCAACCGGATCATCATGCGCGCGTTGTTCAAACCGCTGGTACCGCCCGAAGAGCCGATCAGATCCTGCACGGCGGGATCCGCCATAATCAACTTCCGGTAGACATCTACCTTCGGCTGCATCATTCGGTAAGAAAACGCCTCATCGCCCCGCACAAAGCCCGTCAATTGCCCGGTGTCTTGCGACGGCAGAAATCCCTTGGGAATCTTGATGTAGAGCGAAACGTTGAGCGCGATCGTCCCGGCCAAAATGATCAGGGTCAAAGTCGCATGGCCTAACACCCAACTGAGCGATTTCGCGTAGACGCCGCGCACCGCTTCAAACGCACGCTCGGTCGCCCGACGCAGCCTGCCCGTGGGCAGAGCCTCTTTGCGCACCAACCACCGCGCACACAAACTCGGCGTGAGCGTGAGCGACACCGCCAGCGAGAGGAGGATCGCCGCCACCAAGGTGATCGAGAACTCGCGGAACAACCGTTCGACCAGACCACCCATAAACAAGATCGAAACAAATACGGCGACGAGCGAGAGGTTCATCGCCAACAGGGTAAAACCGACCTCCTCCGAACCGCGCATCGCCGCCCGAAATGGCGAGAGCCCGCGCTCAATATGGCGGGAAATATTTTCCAAGACGACGATGGCATCGTCGACCACGAGGCCCGCGGCGACGATCAGCGCCATGAGCGACAGATTGTTGAGCGAAAATCCGCAGAGATGCATCACGCCAAACGTCCCGATCAACGACACCGGAATCGCGAGACTCGGAATGAGCGCCGCGCGCGCGCTACCCAGAAACAAAAACACAACGAGTATCACGAGTCCGGCCGAGATGAGCAGCGTGCGCTCGGATTCCCGGAGCGTCGCCCGGATGCCCGGCGAACGATCCATCACCACTGCGAGGTCGGCATCGGCCGGCAACAACGCGCGCAAGCCCGGCAACTGGGCGTTTATCGCATCGATGGTCGCGATGATATTGGCGCCCGGCTGACGGCTGATCATGAGCAGCACGGCGGGCCGGTCGTTATGAAAACCGTTACTGTAGCGGTCCTCCACCGAGTCGGTGACTTTCGCGACATCACCCAGCCGCACGGGAGCACCCTCACGATAGCGGATGATCATGGGCAAATATTCCTCAGCGCGCCGCAGCTGATCGCTGATCTGCACCTGCCACTGGCGCCCGCCTTCCTCCACGCTGCCACGCGGCCGGATCGAATTGGCATTGGCGATCGCCCGACGCACTTCGTCGAGAGCGATCCCGTGATGCGACAGCGCGTGAGGGTTCAACTGGACACGCACTGCCGGCAACGAGCTCCCACCGACCGACACCTCGCCGACCCCCTGAATCTGGGAAACTTTCTGCGCTAGGACCGTGGCCGCAATATCGTAGAGCGCACCGGGTGCCAGATTCGGCGAACTCAGCGCCAGCGCCATGATCGGGGCCTGCGAAGGATTGGATTTCCGATACGTGGGGTTGCCCGGCATGCCGGCCGGCAGTTGGCCGCGAGCGGCGTTGATCGCCGCTTGCACGTCGCGGGCGGCGGCGTCGATATCCCGGTCAAAGTTGAATTCAAGGGTGATGCTGATCGAGCCCTGCCGGCAATCGGCCGAAATGTTCGTGATGCCCGCGATCGCGCCCAGCGCCCGCTCCAGCGGGGCCGCGACACTCGACGCCATCGTTTCGGGGCTCGCGCCAGGCAATGACGCACTCACGCGGATCGTCGGAAAATCCACCTGCGGCAGCGGTGCGACCGGCAGCAATCCGTAGGCGAGCGCACCCACCAGCACGATCGCGACGGCGATCAAAGCACTCGCAATCGGGCGTCGAACAAATGGACGCGAAAGGGTCATCCCGAAAGACTCTCGACCGGCTTCCCCGTGACCGACGCCGTCGCCACCTGTGGCGACTTAGCCCGGTGCGCGAGGCGGTCAAAAAACAGGTAGACCACTGGGGTCGTAAAGAGCGTGAGGACTGGGCTGACGAGGAGGCCGCCGACCATGACGAGACCGAGGGGTTGACGCAGTTCCGCGCCGGAGCCCGACGCAAAACATAATAAGCAAGCAACGACGAATCA
>SYGN01000011.1 GCA_005799525.1 Opitutaceae bacterium
AAGGCGACGATTCTCACTTTCGCGCCGACGCTGTCCCAAATTTCCCGAAAAATTGTCATTAGGCTTGAGCGCCGCTGCCACGCCTGCCGCACTCTCGACGCCCCATGATTCCAACGACGCCTGCCGCGCCCCGCGAAGCCACACACCTCCGCGAACTCTCTCCCCGCCAGTGGAAATCCGGTATTGCTGCGTGGCTCGGCTGGTTTTTCGACGGCCTCGAACTCCATCTTTACACCCTCGTCGCGCTCCCACTCGTGATGCAGCTCCTGCACACGACCGACTCCGCGAATCCGGAGATCAAGGAAAAGAGCGCCTACATCCAGGCCGCGTTTCTTGTCGGCTGGGCCCTCGGTGGAGCGTTCTTCGGCCGCCTCGGCGATCTCATCGGCCGCAGCCGCTCCCTCGCCCTCACGATCCTCACCTACGCGATTTGCACCGGTCTGTGCTCGTTTGCCGAAACGTGGTGGCAACTCATGATTTTCCGTTTCATCGCCGCGCTCGGCATCGGCGGCGAATGGGCCGTCGGCGCTTCGCTGCTCTCGGAAACCTGGCCCAAGGCGTGGCGCCCGTGGATGGCGGCCGTCCTCCAAACCGGCGTCAACCTCGGCGTCCTCGGCGGCGCCGTCTTCGTCGGCCTGCTCATGACCTTCATGCCGTCCGGCTCCGAGCGCTGGGTGTTTCTCGTCGGCGTACTCCCCGCGCTGATGGTTTTCTGGATACGCCGCCACGTGCCTGAGCCCGAGACCTGGCAAAAGGCCGAGCACAGTGTGACGAAGAAACCCGGGGCCATCGACCTCTTCCGCGGCACCGTCCTGGCCACGACCCTCCGCACGACCCTCGTCTGTGCGCTCGGCCTTTCGGCGTGGTGGTTGTTCCTCTTCTGGCAAACTCAACATCTCCGCAAGGTCCTCACCGACGCGCAGACCCCCGCATCCGAGATCACCGCGCTCGTTTCCGCCGCGTTCTTCACATTCAACTTCGCCTCGATCTTCGGCAACTTCGGCGCCGGCTTCCTCGCGAAACGCCTCGGCAACCGCCGCGCCATCGCCTGCATGTTTGTCGGACTCGCCGCCTCGATCTTCGGTGCCTTCATCATCCCGCGCGGATTCGGGGCGCTCGCGTGGTTCTGGCTGCCCATCGGCGGGTTCTTCGGCGGCGTGTTCGGCCTCTTCACCATGTATCTGCCGCCGCTGTTCCCGACCCTCCTTCGCACGAGCGGCGCCGGTTTCTGTTATAACATCGGCCGCATCGCCGCCGCCGTCGCTTCCATCGTGTTCGGTCTGCTCGCGCCGGTCGGCGAATTCCGCGTCGCGCTGCTGTGGGTCAGCCTCATCGCCGCCGCCGCCGCCCTCGCCTCGTATTGGCTGCCCGAGCGCACCCACGAAAACGAGGCGACGTAACGGAGCGGCGGTTTCCCAAACGCCGTATTTCCCCCACCGTGGCTAAAACTGCGCGTGCTTCACCAAGAAATTCACGATCGGCGCCGGGTCTTTCAAACTATGCGGATGGTGATCCCCGCCGTCCTTCACGATCACTTCGATCAGGCCACCGAGTTCGCGATAACGTATCTCCAGCACCGCCGTATTTTCGGCGACCGGCACCGTCTTATCCGCGCCACCGCAGACGGACAAAATCGGCACGCGCGCTTTTGCCACGACCGCGACATTGTCCAGCGGACCACCTTTGAAGCCCGCCACCGTTTCCTCCGTGAGTCCGTAAACCGCCAGGCACTCGCGCCACTCTTTCGACTCCGGCTTTTTCCCGGGCCAGCTGCGAATATCGAGCACCGGCGCGTCGAGATACAACGCCGCCACTTGCTGCGGATGGGCCACCGCATAGTTCAACGCATACAGCCCGCCACGGCTGAATCCCTCGAGCACCACGCGTTTTGCCAATCTCCGTTCTTTCGTCATGTGCGCGTAGAATTGTTCCATCAACGCGATCGCCTTCGGCGCGCCATACATATTCTTGGCATCCAGACAGGCCACGTGCCACCCTCGCGACAACAGCGCGAGGTCCGCCTGCGGCTCATGGCCGAAGAATTCCGTGCGCCAAATCCACGGCCGCCCCGGGGCCGCGACCTTGGGCACCACCACCAAGCACGGTCGGCCCGCCACCTCAAAATCAACTCGACCAAATCCGTTCCACGCGGACTGCTTATCGCCAGGCCGGCTCTGCTCCACCGGAGCGACGCATCCCGCCACGAACTCCCACCACCCCAGCAGTAGTCGCGCAAAAATCTTCATCCCCCACGCTCCGCGACCGCGCACCGCCAAAGCAAGCGCCAACCCCGCGCTCGTTTTTTTCCCGCCGCGCCCCACTCTCCCTCCTCCAATCCAAAAACTTCCCTCGCGCCCCCCCTCCCTCTCCCTCCCCCTCGCCTCTCTCCATCCCCCGCACGCTCCCTGCATGGCCAAACTCTATTTCTACTACTCGGCAATGAACGCTGGGAAAAGCACCGTGCTCCTCCAGTCGAGCCACAATTATCGCGAGCGTGGTATGCGCACCCTCCTCTTCGCCCCGTCCGTCGACTACCGGGCCGGCGTCGGCCGCATTGAATCGCGCATCGGCCTGAGTTCGGACGCGGCCGCACTCACCCGCGCCGACGATCTCCGTAACCGCGTCCGCACCGAGCACGCCACCAGTCCCCTCGCCTGCGTGCTCATCGACGAGGCCCAATTCCTCACCGCTGACCAAGTGTGGCAGGCCGCCGACGTTGCCGACACCCTCAACATTCCCGTGCTCTGCTACGGGCTGCGCACCGACTTTCAGGGCAACCTCTTTCCCGGCAGCGCTGCGCTCCTCGCCATCGCCGACGATCTCACCGAGTTGAAAACCATCTGCCATTGCGGCCGCAAAGCCACGATGAACCTCCGCATCGATGCCACCGGCCAAGCCGTCCGCGACGGTGCCCAAGTCGAAATCGGCGGCAACGACCGCTACGTCGCGATGTGCCGTCGACACTTCAAATCAGCTCTCGCCACCACGACCCGCCCTCCGGCCACACCCGCCTAATTTCCGACCATGTCCTCCTCCACACCTTCGTCGCAGCTGATCTTCCTCGGCACTTACACAAAAAAGGGTAGCCGCGGAATCTACACCGTCCGCCTCGACGCGGCGAGCGGCGCACTCTCCGCGCCGACCCTCGTCGCCGAGACCCCCGACCCGGCGTGGCTCACCCTTTCGCCGGATAAAAAATTCCTCTACGCGCTCTACCCCTCCGCGTCGCAGGCGATTGGATACTCCGTCACCGTCACTCCCGAGCGCACGACCCTCACGCCCCTCGCAATCACCGCTTCGTCGCACGTCCCGCCGGCTCCCGCTCCCGCCGCGCAACCGCCGTCGCATCTCGCCGTCGATGCCACCGGCCGCACCCTCTTGGCCGCCAACTATCGCGACGGCTTCGTCGCCGCCATTCACCTCGGGCCCGACGGGACGCTCAGCCCACCGACGCTCACTTGGCACTCTGGCCAGGGCACCGACCCGCAACGCCAAAACGCCCCGCACCCCCACTCCGTTACCGTCTCACCGGATAACCGCTTCGCGATCGTCTGCGATCTCGGTCTCGACAGGATTTTCTCCTACGCCCTGACCTCGCCGAAACTCGGCGAGGGCGCCCTCCACTCCCCCGCCGCCACGCTCACACCCGGTGTCGCCCCAGCCGTGGCCACCGCACCCGGCTCCGGCCCACGCCATTTCAAATTCTCCGCCGACGGTCGTCACGCCTATGCGAATACCGAAATGGGGGGAACGATCGAAGCCTTCACCTACCACGCCCCGACCGGCGCGCTGACTCCGCTCCAGTCGATCTCCAGCCTCCCGGCCGATTTCACCGCCCTCAAGTCGGGCGCCGAAATCCGCATCCATCCCAACGGCCGGTTCCTCTACAGTTCCAACCGCAACCACGACAGTCTCGCCGTCTTCGCTCTGGCCACCGGCACCGGCCTCCTCACGTCCGTTGAAATCGTCTCGTGCGGTGGAAAAACCCCGCGCAATTTCGCCCTCTCTCCCGATGGGAGCTGGCTCGTCTGCGCCCACCAAGACTCGCCGGACCTCACGGTCTTCCGCGTCGAAGCATCCACTGGCCGCCTCACTCCGACCGAGCATAGGGCCCCGGTGTCCATGTGCGTTTGCGTCCTGTTCTACGACTGACGAGCCCAGCTCCACCGTCGGCGCGCCTAGATCCCACCGTCGGCGCGCAGGCCGGCCCAGCGCCCCCTGCACCGCAGGTTCCACGCATAACCCGTCCTTCTGCCCCGTTCGCGCTTCGAGCATTATGCTACTTCGCGCGCCTCGGGTGGCGCGCCCCCGTTGACTCGCAGCGCGACCCACCTACAGTCCAAGCCTTCTTTCAGTTCTCTTTTCACCCAACCCAACCCCTTATGGTCAGCCCAAATACTCCCGAAACTCCGGGTGGAGCCGCAGCCCCGTCTGCCGCTCCCCGCTCCATTCACGACGTCGTCATCCGACTCGCCGGCAACTCGCAGGACGGCATTCAGTCCGTCGGCGGCTTCCTCGCCCGCCTCGCGGGCCGCAGCGATCAGGACGTCATGACCTATATGACGATCCCCTCCACTATCTCCGGTGGACCGTCCATCTTCCAAGTCCGCATGGGCACAGGCGACATTTTGTCCTCCGGTGACCGCGCCGACATGCTCGTCGCATTCTACCAACACAGCTACGACGCCCACATTGGTTCGCTCCGACCCGGCGGCGTGCTCCTCTACGATTCCGACCACGTCACACCCGTCGAGGGTGACAACCGCTTCACCCAAGTCGCCGTCCCCATCACCAGCGGCACCGTCGAAGCCGTCGGCGGCGCCGGCAAAGACAAGGGCAAGAACATCTATATTCTCGGCCTCATCGCGCGCGTCTTCGACCTCGACGTGCAGAAGCTAGCCGCACTCATCAAAGAACGTTTTGGCGGTAAGAACGAAGACATTGTCCGCAACGCCATGCTCGCTTTCGACGCCGGTTACGCGTGGCCCCAGAACAATCTTCACGACTTGTTCTATCGCTTCGAAGCCATCGATCTCGCCACGCGGGCCAGCGGCCGTCCGCAGGTCACCATGGATGGTAACCAAGCGCTCGCCTACGGCCTCCTCGCCGCCGGCGTCCGCCACGGTGCCGGTTACCCGATCACCCCTTGGTCCTCCATTATGGAGACCCTCCGCACCGAACTCCCGAAATACGGCGGCCTCTTCGTGCAGTGCGAAGACGAGATCGCCGCTATCTCCACCGCCATCGGTTTCTCCTACACGGGCCACCTCGCGATCACCGGCAGCGCCGGCCCCGGTCTCTCGTTGAAAATGGAAGCGCTCGGCTGGGCCACCATGGCGGAAATGCCCCTGATCGTCGTCAACGTCCAGCGCGGCGGTCCCTCCACCGGCATGCCCACCAACGTTGAGCAGAGCGACCTGCTGCAGGCCATTTACGGCAGCCACGGCGACACCCCGCGCGTCGTCCTCTCGCCGAAAAACGTCGAAGACTGCTTCTACATCGCGATGGAAGCCTGCCGCATCGCGCGCACCTACTCAACGCCCGTCATCATTTTGAGCGACATGGCCCTCGCCAGTCGCATCGAGGCCTTCGACGAACCCGATTTCCCGAAACTCATGGTCGACCCCAAGGCCGACCTCTCCGACCGCGGCGCCGATTTCAAACCCTACCCGCTCGACGCCATCACTCGCCATGCACCTCCGGGCTCCAAGATTGGCTCCGGAAAATATCCGACGGTCACCGGTCTCGAACACGACGAACTCGGCCATCCCACAGGCAGCTCCAAGCTGCACACCCAGATGACCGCCAAGCGCCGCGAAAAAATCAAAAAACTCGGCACCTCGCTCCCGTCTCCCGAGCTCAACGGCGATTCCTCCGGCGAAGTTCTCCTCGTGACGTGGGGCTCAACGTGGGGCCCCGGACTTGAAGCGCTCAAGCGGATCAACACCGCTGGCGTCAAAGGCGGCCACCTCCACCTCCGCCACATCCATCCGCTGCCCGACGGGCTCGAGGGTATTTTCAATCGCTACCACAAAATCGTGGTCGCCGAAATCAACGACGAGGGCCTCTACGGCTTCGGTCAACTCGCCGTGATGCTGCGGGCCCGCTACGCCAACCCCGCAATCGTGAGTGTCACCAAGACCGACGGACTCACCTTCAAGATCAGCGAAATCGTCGCCGGCGTCGCCCGTCACATCGAGAGCGCCCGCCTCGACGCCTCCCTCGGCGTCGCCCAACACAGCGCCCTCGCTAAAAACTAAACCCCGCCCCGCCGCCCTTAGTCATTAGACATTAGTCATTGGTCATTTCACCTCCATGTCCTCCCCCACTCTCGTCAGCCCGCCCACCGCCGCGATCACCACGGCGGTTCCATTAACGAAAAAAATCCTCACCGCCGACCATCCTACGTGGTGCCCCGGCTGCGGCGATTTCGCCGTGCTCGCCTCCTTCTACCGCGTCCTGGAAAAGCTCCAGTATCCGCACGAGAAAATCGTCACCTTCGCCGGGATCGGCTGCTCCTCACGCTTCCCCTATTTCGTCAACACTCACGGCGGCCACTACATTCACGGCCGCGCCCTGCCCTTCGCCGCCGGCATCAGCCTCGGCAACGATGACCTCCACGTCTTTGTCTTCGGCGGCGACGGCGACGGCTTCTCCATTGGCGGCAACCACCTCGTCCACACCGCCCGCAAGAACGTCAACCTCACCTACGTCATCATGGACAACTCCGTCTATGGTCTCACCAAGAAGCAGACGTCACCCACCTCACCCATCGGTTTCAAAACCAAGACCGATCCCACCGGCGCGATCGACCAACCGATCAACCCGATGCGCACCCTCCTCAACACCGGGGCCACCTTCGTCGCCCGCAGCCACGCCACCCAAGTCAACCACATGGTCGAGATGATGACGCGCGCCGCGAAGCACCCCGGCTTCTCCGTCGTCGAGATCCTCTCCGAATGCGTCGAGTTTTACGCCGGCGCCTTTGACTCCTCGATTCCGCGCAAAGGTGGCACCTGGTCACTGATTCAGGAAAAGAAAAATGACGGCACGCCCGAGGACGCCGATCGCCACGACGTCACCGACGAAGTCGCCGCCTTCAAACTCGCCGGCCAAGCGTGGCCCGGCTCCTTCGGGGTCTTCTACGAAAACAACGTGCGCAAAACCAAAAACGTCCTCGAAGCCGAGCTCGTCACGAAAGCCCGCGAGCGCACGAAAAACGCGACCGACCTCCAACTCCTCCAAGCCACCTTCGCAAAAATGCGCTGATTCAGGTATCGGGCAGTCGCCCTCCCAACGGAGCGGCGATTTCCCGACCGCCGACATAAAAAGGGCCGGTCTCTGACCGGCCTTTTTTCATTTTCCCTTCGTAGCCGCGAGCGCCAGCAAGTGGGCCCGCGCGCGCCTCACTTCCCGGCAAACAATCCCCTGAAACTCTCCGCCGTCTGCTTCGGGTCGTCTTTGATCTTCACCCACCAACGCCCGTCTTTCTTCACCAGCGTTTCCGCATCGGTATCGCCCTGACCGCGCACCATGACTTGAAAGTGAATCTCCGCCTCGTCCGCAGTCACGGCGCGCACGAAAATGATCGCGACTGTCGCATCTTTCAACACCTCAAACAAATCCGGACTGCCCGCCGCGACCACGCGATTGAGTCCCGCGAACACCTCCGCTGCGGACATCGTGTCGCGCGCCTTGCCAACCGTTTTGCCGAAAAACGCTGCGAGCACATCCGGCCCGTCCTTGGCCTTGCTGTTTTGGTTCGCGAGAAACACCGGCAGCACCGCCGCCTTCGTCGCCTCCAGGTCACTCGGCAGCACTTCGGCCGCCGCTTTCGCAAAATCCTTTTTGGCGTAGACGCTCCAATAGCGTTGGAACGTCGTTTCGACGGGCTTGGTATCGGCTGCCTGCGACGCAACAGCGAAGGCCACGAGGGCCAAGAGTGAGATCAGTTTCTTCATAAGTTTTTAGGTAAAAGGAGGAACTTGAGGCACAGACCGCCGCCCAAAGCGATGCCGTTTTTTGGGGATGTCCCTGGCGTCGTCAAAGGAGCTGGGTGAATGGCAGCGTGGAGATTGGTTTCAGGGCTTGGTGGATTGGCAAGGGAGAGATACCGCGGGGAGACAAAGACGCTTTGTAGTGTGGAGAAGCTCCCGGCGGAGGGAAGGCCCGGCTTGGCGTGCCTCGAACTACCCACAGCAGTCGTAAAATCTGGCCGCCCTCGAACACGATCCGCCCGATCTTCCCGCATAGCCTCAGTCCCCACCGACGCGGCTCGCCGCGGCTGCGTCGCCTGCGATTTTCTCGTCGCGACCGCGGACCGCGAAGATTTTTTGCCTCACGCACGCTTGCCGAAGCTACCCAAACGACCTGTCGCGCGCCAGACGCTACCCAATACCTCACCGGAGGGTCGGCGTCGTTCTCGCCGTCGTCTCCAGACCCTTGGCGAGGACTCGTTTTCGCGATGTCGCGTGGGCTACTTTCCGCACCCGTTTGTTCGTTTTCCGTTAGTTACCTTCGGACTATCTCTGTAGATGGTGCCCCCACGGGGAATCGAACCCCGCTTTTAGGATTGAGAATCCCATGTCCTAACCGATAGACGATGAGGGCGAAAATCGGAGGGCCAGAGAGTCATAGTTTCGACAAACTCGTCAAGCGCGATTCCTGACCTCACGAATTCCTTGTACCTTGAGCGGTCAGGATTGGCGGTAGCCGACCCGTTCCTGACCCGTCTCTGCAAACTGGCTTCCGGCCGCACTGGCGGCTTGCCACTCGCCGTCGCGGTTTGCCACCGTCGTCCCTTTCCTATGCCCACTCTTAAGTTCGCCGTCCTTGCTGGAGACTACATTGGCCCCGAGGTGATGACCGAGGCCCTGCGCGTATTTGCACACGTCGCGAAGCAGGAGAACCTCACCCTCGCCTATACCAAAGCCGACGTCGGCGGCGCCGGCATCGACAATCACGGCAAAGCCCTGCCCGAGTCCACGCTCGAGATTTGCGCTGCGTCCGACGCCATCCTGTTCGGCTCTGTCGGCGGTCCGAAGTGGGAAAAACTTCCGCCCAAGGAACAGCCCGAGCGCGCCGCTCTCCTCCCGCTCCGCAAGCACTTCACGCTCTTCGCCAACATCCGCCCCGGCCTCCTTTACCGCGAACTCACCGACGCCTCCCCGCTCAAAACCGAGCGCATCCCCAACGGCATCGACATCGTTTGCATCCGCGAACTTACCGGCGGCGTTTATTTCGGCCTCCCCAAAGTCACCACGACCCTCCCCGACGGCGACATCCAGGCCATCGACACGATGGTTTACAAAAAATCCGAGGTCGAACGCATCCTCCAAGTCGCCATCACGACCGCCCGCGCCCGCAAGAAAAAGCTCTGCTCCGTCGACAAAGCCAACGTCCTCGAGACCTCCGTCCTCTGGCGCAAGACCGTCACCGACTACATGGCCGCCCACGCGCCCGACATCGCGCTCAGCCACATGTATGTCGACAACG
>SYGN01000075.1 GCA_005799525.1 Opitutaceae bacterium
GCACCAGCAAGTGAAACAAGA
Organism: Opitutaceae bacterium; assembly: GCA_005799525.1. GTDB lineage: Bacteria > Verrucomicrobiota > Verrucomicrobiia > Opitutales > Opitutaceae > GAS368. The sequence goes on from SYGN01000075.1 coordinate 22, forward strand.
TCGAACACCGGATGTTCTGCCACGTCACCGCGAACTGGCGCGGGCATCCACTTCTCGATTACGTCACCATCGTCGGATTGATCAGCCATGCCGGCACGAGCAAGGGACTTTCCATCCAAGGCGAGATCGATCCGGCCATGTATGAAACGGGCAAGGAGGTTTCAGATAAAGAACTCGCAGCGGTCAATCTTCAGCACTGCGATTTTCATGGAGATTGGAATTACTCGCTCAACCCCTGATCATCGGCCCAACTTATTTGGTTTATTCTGACTAACCTCCGTAATCTGGGTAGATAGGTTACACGTAAGGCGATGTCCTGGACCAACGTAACCTTGTGGAAAAGATCATTCGATTCGTTATACTCGCCCGTAGCGGGTGCTTTACCGTGACCGAGCTGTGCGAACAGTTCGGCAGCAGTCGCAAGACCGGCTAAAAACATCTGGAGCGCTGCGCCGCACTCGGGTTGGCGGGCTTGCAGCCGAGCAGCCAGCGGCCGGACTACTCGCCGCAGTGCACCGGCGCGGTCGCGGCACTCATCCTCGCGGAGCGCCGGCTGCATCCTGCAACGCCCCACGGCCAAAAGCCGCAGTCGCGCTACCTTCAGAGCAGTACGAGGTCGTTGCGGTGGACGACTTCGAGGCGTTTGCGCGCGGGGTAGAGGGCGGCGACGGCAGCGCTCTGTTGCTCGGCGATGGCGGGGATTTCTTCGGCGGCGAAGGTGGACTTGCCGCGGGCGAACACGGTGCCGTCGGGCCCGGTGATGTTGACGATATCGCCGGCGGCGAATTCGCCGGATGATCCGGTGACGCCGACGGCGAGGAGGCTGCGGCCGTGATCGCGCAAAATGGGGACCGCGCGTTCGTTAATGGTGATCGTGCCGGCGGGGCGCTGGAAAAAGGCGAGCCAGCGTTTTTTCGATTCCATCGGCAGACCGCTGGGGACGAAGAACGTGCCGGGGCCGCGACCGGCGAAGAGCCGGGAAAGGATGTTGGGTTCACTGCCGCTCGCGATGAAGACACCGCAGCCGCCTTTCGTGGCGAGTTTGGCGGCAGTGATTTTCGAGATCATACCGCCGGTGGCGGTCTCGTCCGTGGTGCCGCCGGCCATCGCCTCGATCTCGGGCGTGATACGTACGACGACGCGCAGGATTTGTTTCGTGCCTTTCATGTCGATGAGCCCGGGTGCCGTGGAAAGGATCACGAGGTGCTGGGCCTCGACGAGGCTGGCGACCATGGCGGAGAGGGTGTCGTTGTCGCCGAATTTGATCTCGGCGGCGCTCACCGTGTCGTTTTCGTTGATGATGGGGATCGTGTCGTAGGCGATGAGTTGGCGCAGGGTTTCCTTCACCCCGAGGTAGCGGGAGCGCACGCGGAGATCGTCGTGGGTGAGGAGAACTTGGGCGACGGTGAGGCCATGGGGGGCGAAGCCAGCCTGCCACGTCTGCATGAGACGAGATTGGCCGATGGCGGCGCAGGCTTGTTTCTTGGCGATTTGTTTCGGTTTTTTGAGGAGACCGAGCGAACCCATGCCGAGGCCGACGGCACCGGAGGAGACGACGATGATTTCCGTGCCACGGGCACGGAGCGAGGCGATCTCAGCGCAGACGTCGGCGATGCGCGCGGTATCGAGCTGGCCAATACCGGTGGTGAGGACACCGGTGCCGAGTTTGACGACGACGCGTTGGGGCGCGGGGGGGGCGGATGCGACGAGCTTGGTCACAGAGGACACGGAGGGTGCTGGGGGAGCACAGAGGACGGAGCGAACGAAGGCGGTGAGATCGCCTGCCAGCAGGCTCCGCCAGGACGGAGATTAGACCGTGAGGAGGTCTTTTTCTTTGTGCGCCAAGTGCTCGCCGATGCTTTTTATCGCGGCGTCGGTGGCGGCCTGAATGTCTTTTTCGAGACGCTTCGATTCATCCTCGGGGAGTTTGGCTTTTTTGGACGTTTCGATGGCGTCGCGGCGGACATTGCGGACGTGGACGCGGCCTTCCTCGGCGAGCCGGTGGGCGGTCTTGACGAAATCTTGGCGGCGCTCGCGGCTCATCTCGGGGAGTGGAATGCGGATGACTTTGCCGTCGGGGATTGGGTTAAAGCCGAGATTGGCTTCCAGGATGCCCTTGAGAATTGCTTTGGTCAAAGACGTATCCCACGGCTGGATTTGGAGGAGGCGGGCGTCAGGCGTGGAGATGGCGGCGCATTGTTTGAGCGGCGTCATCGAGCCGTAGGCGTCGACCATGACGCCCTCAATCATCGCCGGCGTGGCCTTACCGGTGTGGATGGAGCTGAATTCGTGGAGGGTGTGGTCCACGGCTTTTTTCATCTTGGCCTGAGCGTCGTTGAGGATCGGGTGGGACATGGAGTTTCGATTTGGGATTTTAGAATTTTAATTGAAGGCCGGAATCGGTGGGGCGGTTGAAATCAGTTCTTCACCAGCGTGCCGATTTTTTCGCCGAGGATGGCTTTGCGGATCGCGTGCTCGTCGTTGAGGTCGAACACGAGGATGGGGACATTGTTGTCCAAGCAGAGAGAGAACGCGGTTGAGTCCATGACGTTCAGGCGTTGTTTGAGGGCCTCGATGAAGGTCAGCGTGTCGTATTTGACGGCGTCGGGATATTTCTTCGGGTCCTTGTCGTAGATGCC
>SYGN01000076.1 GCA_005799525.1 Opitutaceae bacterium
CACCTACCAACACTTCTTCAACTTCGCCCGCAAAAACCGCTCACGGGGCAACCACACACCCGCCGACCTTCTCGCCCAACGCGCGCCTCATCTCAGCCCCAAAGTCCTACTGCTACCCCCCGTCTTTCTTGACGCCCTGGTGGGTCAGGATCTGTCTGGACCTCCCGCGCGCTGGACCTTGGGCAGGTGCGCAAAACTTCGCGTTTCGTTTTTCGACGCGACGCGGGCTGAGATTGACCGACGAGGGGTTGTTTGCGTCTATCCGGCGCTTCGCTATTGCCCCTGTAACCATGACCATCCCCGTCCTCCCTTGTGCAGTCCGCGTCTCCCTGCTGCTCGCGCTCACGCTCCCCGCCATTGCGTTCGCGGCTGACACGCCGAAGAGCGCGCAGAAAAATACCAAAAAGGCGGCGACGCCCGCGCTCAAGTTTCGCGTGCAGCCATTGCACGTCGACAATAACGAGGGCTGCGCCGTCGCGGACTTCGATCGCGATGGTAAACTCGACGTCAGCGCGGGCGAGTTCTGGTATGCCGGACCTGATTTCAAGACGAAGCGCCCGCTCCGGAAGCTGGAGGTATTCGGCAAGGACTACCTGTCCAATTGTGGCGAGCACGCCTACGACGTGAACGGCGATGGGTTTCCCGATATCGTCAGCGGCGCCTTCGGTGACACGAAGATCATGTGGTATGCAAACCCCGGCGCCGAAGGATTGAAATCGGGTGCCCTGTGGACGCCGCATGTCTTGCTCGATACGGGCCTCGCCCAAAACGAGTGGACCGATTTCCGCGATCTCGATGGCGATGGGATTCCGGAATACGTCGTGAACTCCTACGGCCCCGCCAACGCCGTCATGGCTTATCGTTTTGCAAAAGGAGAAAAGGGTGAACCCATTCTCATGCCTTGGATGATTCAGGCCGGCGCACCGTTCGTGAACGGTCACGGCATCGGCTTCGGTGACATCAATGGCGACGGGCTCGAGGACATTCTGTACGGTAATGGCTGGTATGAGCGTCCGAAAGAGGACGCGCTCACGAAGCCGTGGAAGCGTCACGCCGACTGGACCTTGCCCCATGCCAGCACGCCGATGATCGTCGTCGATCTGAGTGGGGATGGCCGCAACGATTTTATCTGGGGTCACGGTCACAACTACGGCCTCTATTGGGAACAGCGGATGGACGACAACAAGGACGGCAGCACCAATTGGCGGCACAACGTGATCGACGACAAAATCTCGCAGAACCACTGCCTCGTTTGGGCCGATATCGACAACGATGGCAAACCTGACCTCATCACGGGTCGCCGCGTGAAGGCGCACAGTGGCAATGACCCGGGTGACAGCGAGCCGGGTTGCGTCGTGTTCTATAAATGGAACGGAGCGACGCGCACGTTCACCAAGCACATGATCGCGGACAATGGGCCGGGCATCGGCTTGCAGATCCGCCTCGTCGATCTCGATGGCAACGGCTGGAAGGACATCGTCGTCGCCGGCAAGAGTGGCACCCACATCCTCTGGAACGACGGGAAGTGATCCGCGTACCGCCAGCGCGAAAGGGCCTCGGTGGTGAAAACGTGCTCGCATCCAGCGGGCACTCTCTGGCGAACTTGGTTGGCCGGTTGTCCTGTGATTTTTCTTCCATACCCTTTATAATGTTTTACCTGTGTCTTGCCTTGTTGCTTTGCTGGGGAGTGAGCGCTGCGTTTGCGTCGGAAAAGCCTGCTGCGTTTGAGTTACGCGACGGCGATCGCGTCGTCTTCCTTGGCGACACGCTGATCGAGCGCGAGCAATACCACGGCTGGGTCGAGCTCATGCTGACGTCGCGGTTCCCCGAGCGGAACGTGACCTTTCGCAACCTCGGCTGGAGTGGTGACACGCCCGTGGGCGAGTCGCGCTTTGGGCTCAGTCTTTTACAGGCGGGCAAGGAGCCGGCGAACGAAGGCTGGACGCAACTCGTGAAGCAAATCGAGGACACCAAGCCAACACTGGTGTTGGTGGGCTACGGGATGGCGGCGTCATTCGAGGGTGAGGCCGGCCGGGAGAAATTCAGGACGGAATATCAACGACTGTTGGACATGATTGCGAAGGTTTCGCCCGGTGCGCGGGTCGTGCTTGTCGGGACGATGCGCCATGAGACGCTCGGCGCACCGTGGGCCGATCCCGCCCGCCACAACGCCGAACTTGAGCGTACGTCTGCGGTTGTGCGCGAGATTGCGGCGGAGCGGTCGGCGACTTTTTTTCCGCTGTATGATGCATTGCGCGCGCCGATGGATCGGGCGACTGCGGCCAACGGTGGCAAGCTCACGGACAACGGTATCCATCTCAACAGCGGAGGCTACCGCGCGGCGGCCGAGGCGTTGGAGGACCAGTTGTTTGGCGCCAGCCAGCCGGGCGCTTGGCGGACGAGCCCGGCGGTGGACCCGCTGCGGCAGGCGATTCTGCGCAAGAACGAGTGGTTTTTCCACCGCTCGCGACCGGCGAACATGGCTTACATTTTCGGCTTCCGGAAGCGGGAGCAGGGCAACAACGCCGTCGAGGTGCTGAAGTTCGACGAATTTGTCACCGCGGAGGAGAAACGCATTGGGCAACTCCGGGCGCTCAAGCCCGGCCTGAATGTCCCCGAGCTCCCGCGTCGCGTGGGTAACCTCGTCACGAAGTCCACGCCGCAGCCGCATCCGCAGTTCAAGCTCGATGACGCGGTGGAGGTCACCTTGTGGGCGGAAAACCCCTTGCTGAATAAACCGCTCCACATGAATTTCGATCCGCAGGGGCGGCTCTGGGTTGCGAGCTCCGCGGTGTATCCACAAATCGAACCGGGGCAGGCGCCGACCGACAAAATCATCGTGCTCGAGGACACGACCGGCGCGGGGCGGGCGGACAAGGCCACGGTGTTTGCCGACGGGTTGCTCATCCCCACGGGGGTCGAACCCGGCGACGGCGGCGTCTACGGTGCGCAGAGCACGGAGCTCCTGCACTTCAAGGATACGAATGGCGACGGCAAGGCGGACTTGCGGCGCATTGTGCAGAGCGGCTTCGGCACCGAGGACACGCACCACAATTTGCACTCGCTGCGCTGGGGCCCCGACGGGCGTCTCTACATGAATCAGTCGGTCTACACCCGCACGGACACGGAAACGCCGACGGGGATCGTGCGGCTGCGAGCGGGCGGGATCTTCCGGATGGATCCCCGTAATCAAGAAATGGAGATCCTCTACCGCGGCTGGGTCAATTCATGGGGCTACCAGTTTGATGAATTTGGGCAATCCTTTGCCACCGACGGAGCCGGGAGCTCCGGGGTGAGCTGGGCGGTGCTGGGGGCGACCTACCGGACGCTGGCGCCGGCGCGGCGAGAATTGCAGAGCGTGAGCCCCGGGGCTTACCCGAAATTTTCCGGTCTCGAAATCATGCGGAGCGCGCAGTTCCCCGACGACTGGCAGGGTGACATGATTACGTCCGATTTCCGGGCGCACCGGGTGGTGCGTTTCAAGATTTCCGACCAAGGGTCTGCTTACGTCACGAAGGAAATGCCGGATGTGATGCGGACCACGGACAGCACGTTTCGTCCGCTCGACGTGAAGCTCGGGCCCGACGGCGCGTTATATCTCGCCGATTGGAGCAACCCGATCATCCAGCACGGTGAAGTGGATTTTCGCGATACGCGGCGCGACAAGGAGCACGGCCGCATCTGGCGCATCGCGGCCAAGGGGCGTCCGGCGCTCGCCCGGACGGATTTCAGAAAACTGGATAACCCGGCGTTGCTCGACCGGCTGCTCTCGAAGAATAGCTACGATCAGGCGCAGGCGAAGCGGATCCTCGTCGAACGCGGTGCCGCGCGCGTTCAGGCGGACTTGGCCTTGTGGACGGCGAAGCAGACCGTACCCACGGCGCGGATGCAGGCGTTGTGGGCGCATCAGGCGCTCAACCTGCCGGTCGCAACGCTCGTCGCGGAACTCGTCGTGATCGGTGATCCGCGGATTCGGGCGGCCGGCGTGCGGGTGTTGCCGGTGGCCGCTTCGCTCGCGCCGCTAACGACATTGGTGGCCGACGCGAATCCCCGGGTGCGGCTCGAAGCGGTACGTGCGTTGGGGAAACTTGGGACGGCCCGCGCCGCGGAGTTGGCGTTGACGGTTTTGGACCAGCCGATGGATGCGTTTCTCGACTACGCGCTCTGGCTCACGATGAACGAACTCGCCGCGCCTTGGCTCGGGGCCGTGCGCTCGGGCGCGTGGAGTTTTCAAGGACGAGAGGCGCAGCTCGCGTTTGGACTGAAGGCAGTCGAGCCGACCCTGGCGGTCGAGGTGCTCGCGCAACTGCTCACCGACCGCACGCTGCCGCGGAACGGTTCAGGTCCGTGGATTGAACTCATCGGTTCGGCGGGCGGTCCGCGCGAGCAGCGGCGATTGTTCGATACCTTGCTCGCGAACGGCTTTGACGAGGCGGCGGTACCACCGGCCCTAGGCGCGCTGGTTGCTGCCGCGCGGCTGCGCGGCGTGAAACCCGAAGGGGATTTGGCGAAGCTGGCGACCTTGTTGGAGGCGGAGTCGGCGTCGATCCGCGTCGCGGCTCTGCCGCTCGTGGGTACGTGGAAACTGACGGCGCTGACGCCGCTGGTGGTGCGTCGTGCGGGTGATGTGGCGACCTCGCCTGCGGAGCGGACGGCGGCATTGGGGGCGCTGCGGGAATTGGGCGGAGCGACGGTGATCGCGGAGCTGCGGACGCTGTCGCGCAGTGCTGCGAGTCCGGCGATTCAGCGCGAGGCGGTCGTGGCGCTGGCGGGCGTGGATCTGGCGGCGGCGATGTCGGACGTGCTGAGGGTGTTGATCGCGACGACGGTCGAGGCGGACGCGCAGGCGCTGTGGCGCGCGCTGCTGGCGGTGAAGGGCGTGAGCCCGGGACTGGCGGCGGAGTTGCCCAAGGCAAAGCTGCCGCCGGCGGTGGCGAAGGCGGGATTGCGCCCCGCGCGCGAGGGCGGACAAAACCAACCGCTGGTGCAGGCGTTGATCAAGAGTGCCGGACTCACGCTGTCCGAGGTGCAGCTTACGCCGGAAGAATTGCAGACGCTCGCCCGGCAGGCGCTGGCCGTCGGTGACGCGGCGCGGGGCGAACGTATTTACCGACGCCCGGAACTCGCCTGCATGGTGTGTCACGCGATTGGCGGCGCCGGCGGCAAGGTTGGGCCGGACATGACGAGTATCGGCGCGAGTGCGCCGACGGACTATCTCGTCGAATCGCTGCTTTATCCCAGTGCGAAGATTAAAGAAGGTTATCACTCCGTGATCATCACGACGAAGGACCAGCAGGAGTTGAGCGGCATGATTACGCGCGAGACGGCGACGGAGATTATGCTGCGCAACGCTGCGAACCAAGAGGTGCAAGTTGCCGTGAAGAACATCGCGAAGCGGACCAGTGCGGGTTCACTGATGCCGGCTGGATTGATCGACGGTCTGCTGCCCGAAGAGCGGCTCGATCTGGTGAAGTTTCTTTCGCAGTTGGGGCGGCCGGGTGAGTTCGACGCGGCGAAGGGTGGCGTCGCGCGGGCGTGGAATTTGTATACCGTAACGAGCAAAAATCAGCACCTCGGAGTCGAGCGTGTCGTGCGCGGCGATGACACCCTGGCAGGCTGGGAGCCGGCGCTTTCGCTTGTGAGCGGGGCGCTGCCGGGCGAACTCATCGCGTCGACCTACCAGGCCATCGCCACTACACGCGGTCTTTATGCGGCCACGCGTTTCGAAGCGGCGCGCAGTGGCAAAGTGAACTTAACGGTCGTGGGTGGACTGAAAGACGCCTGGTTGAACGGTGTGCCGGTCAAGGCCGGTGCGCAGATGACGCTCGAGGCGAGAGCAGGGGCGAACATGCTGGTCTTGCAACTCGACGAAGCGCAGGTGCGGACGGGACTCACGGTGCGCTCCGGTGAGGTTTCGTTTGTGGCGCCGTAGTATTTGCGGGTGCAGACCCGCGTGGTCTTTGGTAGCCGCTGGGTCGGGGCGCGCCACGGGCGTGCCGACCGTCGGTTCAGGAGAGGTCCGCAAACAGGGGTGAGATGTCCACGCCAGTTTACCGACGGGAAGGAAAGAGAACGAGGAACGAGAACGGGGCGCGGCAACATCTTCGACCCCGCGCTTCGGGATGGGCTGGGAGGATTTGCCGGCTTGTTGCTCGCGGGCGGAAAAGGTAACCCGTGCCCATGAAAGGACTGTGATCGAAAGTAATCTCGTGAGCATTCCGGCGGAGATCGCGGCGGCGATCGCGCGAGCGTTCGCCATTCATCCTAGATCGGTCCGTTTCGCGGCCCACGGCGGCGAGTGTTCGCCGCGCTCAGGCAAAAACGATGGCATGGAATGGAGGGCCGTCGCGCGCCGACGTGCCGTTTCGCGGTGGAAAAACGCGGCATGGCGGCAAGCGCCAGCCTTACGCCTAGTGGTGACGGCGGACTCACGGGTGAGTGCGTGTGCGGACTGACTGAATACGTCACGGCAGCTCGTAGACTTCGATCAGGGCGACGCCGGTGGTGTCGTTGGCACCGCGCACCTGGGCGGTGTAGGGGCCGGCGGGTAGCGTCAGGATCACGGCAGCGTCGGTGCTGTTGATCGGCAGGAAAAATGCACCGACGGCGGCAGCTGAATTCTGGAGGTCGGAGGTGCCGGGCCAGTTGTCGTTCTCGGCGATCAGCTGGGGACCGCGGTAGATTTCGAGGACGGGATCGGCGAGGAATCCAGCGACTCCGAATTGCGCGAGGGAAGGGCCGATGGCGCGGATCAGGAGCGTTTTGGGCGATGTTCCGGCGAGGGCAAAGCCAGCGATCAGAATATCGCCGCCGGTGCCGACCCGGGTGCGGGCGGAGAGGTTCGTGAAGCGGAGCGAGAGATCGGTGTAGGCGTCGGAGGCGTCATAGATTTCGGCGAGAGCCACGCCGGTGCCGGCACCGGTAACTTGGGCGGAGTAACCGCCCGTCGTGAGTGAATGAATCAGCGCCGCATCTTTGCTGGCGGGACTAGCGAGGGCGAAGGCCCCGATGCGCGCCCCGTAGAGCGAGACCTCAGCATTGCCGGACCAGTTGTCGTTGGATGCGGTGAGCATCTGGCCACGGAAGACGTCGAGGCGGGGATCGGCCAAGGTGCCCGTGACACCAAATGCGGCCAGCGTCGGCCCGACCGCGCGGAGCAAGAGGCGTTGCGGCGTGCCGGTCGCTTGCGCGCCGGCCAAGGTGAAGCCGACGATGAGCGTCTCAGAACCGGTGCCGGCGAGGCTGCGGATGGCGAGGTTGAAGAGATGGCCGGCGGTCGAGACGGGTGCCACGAACAACGTCGCGGCGGAGCTCGTGGCGGAGCCGAAGGCGTTGCTGACCGTCACGGTGTAGTTGCCGGCGTCGGACGCGGCCACGCGTGGTAGGGTGAGGGTGGCAGTGGGATTGTTCGTGGCGACGGTGCCAGTCAGTCCAGGGAGGGCGACGCCGTTGCGCGACCAGCGGTAAGTGGTCGGTGCCGTGCCCGTCACGGTGACGGAGAAGGTGGCCTCGAAGCCGATGGCCGCAGTCGTGCTGACGGGCGCGGAGGAGATCGCGGCGGGAGTATCCGGGAGCGTGACGGTGAGGCTCGCGTCGGCGCTGGTGATGGATCCGCCGGCATTGGTCACCACGACCGAATAGGCCCCGATATCGGTCAATTGAACGTCGGTTAAGGTGAGGGTATCGCTGGCGGTGGGGATGCCGAGATCGCGACCGTCTTTTCGCCACTTAAAAAAGCGGGGCGTAGACCCGCTGGCTGCGACGTTGAAGGCGATGCTTTGGCCCGTGCGGGCGCTCACGGCGGAGGGTTGGCGGGTGATCGTGGGCGCCACGGCGCGAGCGGTGACGGTGAGGGTCATCGAACTGCTGACGGTGCCGCGACTGTTGGTGATGGTGACGGTCCAGCGACCGGAACTCGCGATCGCGACGTTGCTCAAGGTCCACTGGGCGGTGCTCACACCTTGGACCATGCCATCGCGAGACCACCGGTAGGTGAAGGGGCCGGCGCCGGAAACGGCTACGGCAAAATCCACGGTGTCACCGTCGACGGGCGACTGGTCGACGAGCGGTAAGGTAAGGACGGGGGCGCTGACGCCGGCGTTGGACGCGTAGAGAAAGGCCGCGCCGTCGCGGTCGTCCTGCGTGAGTGCGTCGAGGGCTCCGGCCCGACTGTTCATGATCGCGGATACAAATTGGCCGGCTGTATCGGGATGATCGAGACCGAGGACGTGGCCGAATTCATGCAGGGCGACGCGGGAAAATTCAGCGTTGTTTGCTCCCGTGCGCAGGGGGCCGCGGTAGGAATCCCAATTGAAGCGGCTATTGAAGAGGACGTCGCTCTCAACGCGGCGGCCGCCTTGGGTCCAGACCGTGGTGACCGCGAGGGTATCGGTGCCAAACGTGCGGCCGAAGATGCTCGATGAAAAAAGGACATTGTTGACGCGATTGCCGTCGCCGACAGCGGCCGAGGAATCGGTCACGGTGGTGAACTGCGACCGCACCATCTGCTTGTTCCATTCGGCGAGCATATCGATGGCGGCAGAGTTCCATGTTTTACCGTCGGCGAGGCGGGTGCTCGGGCCGAGTTGGAGGTGCATGACGATATTCCCATCGGGCCACACGGGGCTGCCGGCGAGGGGAGTATACGCGAGCAGGCGCGGGCCGGCGAAAGCCAGCAACGCGATCAAGAGTAGACCAGGCGTGCACAGCTGGCGGGGGGAGGCGATCATGGTTCGAGGCCGATCCGTTGCTACGGAGTGTGCACGCGCGCCGCTTCGTCGCGGATCAAGGCGGAGAACGCCGCCGGGGTTAAGGCGGCAGCGCGAAGCGGAGCGACGCGGGCTGCGAAGGCGGCTGCCACCATCGGGAGTGCGATGTCGTCGGTGGAGGTGAGGGGCGCGCCGTTGTCGCGAGCGATGAACTCTGCGCCGGTGGTGGCGTGGCGCTGGATACGATAGCGGCCGAACATCATGGCGACCAGCGGGCAAATGTGTTGGCCGTTTTTCTCGACGAACAATAGCTCGGTTTGGCCGACAGAAAAACGGGGCATCCCGGCGACGTCCATCGTGAGTTCGCCGACGGTACCCCCCAAAAACTCCAGCGTAACCGTGTGGTCGGCACTGGCGCCGGCGGGTACGGTGCCCTTGAGGATTTCCTGAATGCGAAACGTGACGTAGGTGAAGATGGCGCGGCTTTCCCCACGGGTGATGAGTTCGGTGCGCAGGGTGGCGACCTCGCCGCGGAAAATCGCTTCGGCTCGGCGGGTGAGCTGAGTAAATGTCGGTGGGGTGACGGAGGTGGCGCCGAGGGGGGCTGTCGCGAGGGCGACGGCGCAGGCAAACGAGAGGGAGCGAAGGAGGGCGCGAAACATGGCGAGAGGCGGGTGGAACAAAGCTACGATGATCGGGAAATCAAACGGGCGGCGGAGCGACGGGTGTGCCGGCGAGGATTTTGTGGCCATCGTGGCGCCAGTGGTAGAGGAGCGGGGCTTTGGTGCGGTCGAGGTGTTTGAAGAGCGCGAGGTCGGTGCGCTTCGGTAGTTCGAGTTCGGCGAGGCCAGAGGAATCACAATTGAGGAGACGCACGTAAGGCTTGAAATGTTCCGGTCGGCCGATGACGCGGGCGAGATCGGCCGGTGGCGGAGGCGCGTCGCGCAGGCGGTCGAGGGCGAGGAAGGCGTAGGGTAGGCTGCGGAGGTCAATGCCCGCGCGCTGGCCGAACTTAACCCAGTCGGGATTGGCGAAAATTTCCGAGGGTGACGGCGCGAAGTGGTGGCACCAGTCGCAAGTGTGTTCGGGGGCGAAAATCGGGCAGGCGTTCTGGTGAGTGCAGGGGGCGACGAGGCGGAAGGAAGCCGTGGCGAGCAATTTTTCGCGAAGCGAGCCGAGGTGGCGGCTGACGGCGTGGGTGCCGGGCTCGACCCAGAGAACGGCTTCGGCGCGGGCGACGAGTGTGAGGAGGGTAGCGAGGGCGTCGGGGGAGAGTTCGTTCAGGACGTGGCTGACGAGGAGGAGGCCGATGGAGCCGGAAGGGCTGAGGGCGGAGAGCGGAGAGCTCAGAGTCGGAGAAGCAACGGAGACGCGGAGGGTCGGGAAGGCGGCTTGGGCGGCGCTGGCCGCGTAATCGCAGGCGAGGCGGGAGTGGTCCCAGACGGTGAGCGTATCGAAGTTCTCGGCACCGAAAAAGGAAATGACGCGGCGTGCGGCGACACCACTGCCGCAGCCCCAATCGAAGACGGAGCGGGTGGTGGTAGCAGGCTGCCAATTCCGGAGACGGAGTTCGCGGAGGACATGGTCCCATTTCCAGCCGATGCGTTCGCCGTAGGTGAAGTTGTAGCTGGCGAGGTCGGCGGGAGTCTCCCAATAGACGCCGGCGGCGGCACCGGGGGTGCTGCTGAGAAATTTTTGGCGGAGGCGGTCGAGCGCCGACCAGTCGAGTTCGGTCCAAGTCATGAGAGTGCCGTTAAGAGGCACAAAATGACGCAAGAAAGGAAGGCTGCGTTTAGTGAAGGTGGGCTCTCCGAGCTGTCGGTCGCGGCTGAAGGGGTCGCAGCGTGGCGCGGGCGTAGGGCCGTGGAATCGGGAGTTCGGCAAACAGAGGCAAGATGCGCGTGCCACCCCGGACAGCCGATGACCGGGAGAAGCGCCCATTGACGCGGGCGGTTCACTCGGTGCCCCGGCTCAGTTTCGACCCTTTCCCCGCGGCCGTGCTTGATTTTGCATTTTGCTGCGCGGCTTGCCATTTTACCAAAGAGGCCTCGGCGGCCTGCAGTTTGGTGGTGGCTTCGTCGCAGGCGGACTTCGCGGTCGCAGAATCTTTGGCTAGGGCGGCGGCTTGTTTCGCACGGATGGCCAGCTGTTTTTTTAGTTCTTCGACCGCAGCTTTGAGTCGCTGGGCTTCCTCGCCGGGATTCGGCGATGGCGGTGGCGGCGAGCCCGCGGCGTCGGGTGGTGCCTCGGTCGCCGGCCGGACCTCGACCGTGGAGGCGGCGACGAGGGCTTGGGTGGCGACGAGGGCTTGGGTGGCGGCGAGATCTTGCGTGACGCAGGCGAGACTTTCGTTGGCCAGCGCCGTGTCCGTTTCCAGTTTCAGCTGCTTCGTTTGGGCTGCCGCTGATTGGGTCGCGAGCGCGGCGATCCGTTGCACCTCGCGTCGCACGCGCTCGTTCAGCGTGGGCGGATTAGCTTCCAGCTCGCCGAGCGACTGGCCGCTCTTGGCATTCCACACAAAAACTGTCCCGGTCCAATCGCTCCCGACGACCTTAGTGCCGTCGTCGTTGAACGTCACGCGATTGGGCAGATCGCCTTTGAAGGCGGGTGAGAGGAGATTTTTTCCAGCCAGATCCCAGATTTGCACCTTGTTGTCTCGACCGCACGAAACGACGCGGCCGTCGGGCGCGAAGGAGGCGGACAAGACTCCCCCCGGGTGAGCCGGGATATTTTTGAGCGCCGCGCCATCCGTGGCCTTCCAGTGCTTGAGGGTGCCGTCCTCGCTGGCGGACACCACCATCTCCGAATCGCGACGCCACGTGAGAGCGGTGATGGCGCCTTTGTGGCCGGGTAAATTGAACAGTTCTAGGCCGGTGGCCGACTCCCAGAGCACGAGGCCGCCGTTGCGGTCGCCGGTGGCGAGATACTTGCTGTCAGGCGAAAACTCGACGGCTGTGACCCACTCCGTGTGCCTCTTGATGCGATGTTCGAGTGAGCCGTCTTTGGTGTTGTAGATCTTGAGGACGCGGTCCGGTCCGCCGAGGGCGATCCACTGCTGGTCCGAGCTGATGTCGGCCGCGAGGACGGAATCATATTGGTCGCCTACGGTGATGACGCGCTCGCCCTTTGCGAGGTCCCACACGGCCACGAGGCCCGAGTGTCCTCCGCGACCGCCGCTCGCGAGGAGAAGTTTGCCGTTACGGCTGAACTTGAGATCGCACAGCGTGCCTTCCGAAAACGGGAGCACGCCGAGAAATTCTAAATCGCCTGAGTGGTAGAGCACGACTTGGCGCGCACCGGCGAGCGCGACGACGGGAGCCCACGGACTGCTGGCGATCGCGCTGAGCGGCGTGCCGTGCGTGGCGCGCACGAAAGGCTCAACGGACAGGGGGCCGGGCATCGGGGGGGGGCCCTCGGGTTTGCCGATCGCCGCGCCTTTGAGGGTCAGGTCCACGGCCGGTTTGTTGGTGGCGAGTGCCTTGCTGCCCGCGCCCTGCAACAGGCCGCCCGTGATCCATTGGCGGATCGTGCCGATCTCTTTGTCGGAGAGTTTGGACTTCGGCGGCATCGCGGGGTCCTCGGTGTGGGTGACCGACTTGAAAAGTTGGCTGCTGTCGGGATCACCGGCATTGAGGGTGGTGCCACTGCCGCCGCCTTTGATGGCGCTGCTGAATGACGACAGGTCGAGGTCGCCTTTGAGTTTGTCGGGGTTGTGGCACTTCAGGCAGTTATCGCGGAAGATCGGCAGAACGTCGTCCTCGTAGGTGACCTTTTTCGGCTCGGCAGCGAAGACGAGCGACGAGGCGAGTAGCGAGGCGGCGGCTGGGAAACCGCCGTTCCGAACGCAGCGGCGCTTTCCAAGTGCCAAATGGGACAGGGGTAGCATCGGCGTCGCTCAGTGATTGAAGACGAACTCCTTCGCATTGAGCAGCGCCCAGAAGAGATCGTTCAGGACGACATCGGGCTTTTTTCCCTCGGTGAAAAATGTCTGGAGCTTCGTCGTCTCGGCCCCGGTGGGCGGTCGGCCCAACGCGCGGAGGTAGAGCTCTTCGATGATGTCTGACGGCTGCTTGCCCTCTTTCAGCAGTTTTTTCACGAGGCCGCCGTTAAGGACTTTTGCGTTCACCGCGTCGCCGTTGAGAAGGTGCAACGCCTGCGAGAGATTCGGCTCCATTTTTACCTCGCAGGAGCACGGCGTCTCGCGCGTGGCGCGACCGAACGTCGTGAGGAAATACGTGCTCGTGCGGCCGTCGGCGATTTCAATGGCGCGGCCGCCTTGCGGCAGGCCGCGGAGTTTTTCTGCGCTGCCGGTGACGGAGCCTAATGCGTCGAGTAACACCTCGGCGCGGATGCGGCGCACACCGGCTTTGGCGAAGTTGGCCTCGTCGCCGGCGTTGGTGGCGTTGGGCACGGCGGACAATTGGTAGGTGCGGGACGTGCAGATGTCGCGGACGAGTTTCTTGAAATCGTAGCGGTAGGCGGTGAGCTGGGACGCGAGTTTATCGAGCAGTTCGGGATTGGTCGCGGGATTGCTGACGCGCACGTCGTCGACGGGGTCGATGATACCCTTGCCGAAGAATTGCGCCCAAATGATATTGGCGAGATTGCGGGAGAAATACGGATTCCCCGGAGCGGTGAGCCACTCGGCCAGCACCTGTCGGCGGTCGTCGCCCTTGGCGATTTCGGGCTGTGCGCCGCCCAGGAATTTCGGGGCCATGTCCTTGCCGGTCACCGGATGTTTCACGGCCCCGCCGCCGCTGTTGAAGACAATCGTCTCGCGCGGGTCTTCTCCGGCTTTGCGTCCGACCTGGGCAAAGAAGGCTGCGAACCCGAAATAGTCGTTCATCGTCCAACGGTCGAAGGGGTGGTTGTGGCACTGGGTGCACTGGACGCGCACGCCCATGAAGGCCTGCGCGACATTCTCTGAGAGTTTCAGCGTGTCGCGCTCGATCTTATAGAAATTGGCCGCGGGCTCCTCGAAACTCGGGCCCGTGGCGGTGAGTAGTTTTTTCACCATGACGTCGACCGGCACGTTTTGGGTGATCTCACCTTCGAGCCAATCGAAGTATTGCAGCGCCGACTTGGTGCTCATCTGCACCTGCTGGTCTGCGCTACGAATCTGCAGGAGCTCGGCCCACTTCATCACCCAAAGGTCGACGAATCCTTTCCGGCCGAGCAGGTCGTCGATGACGGCGTCGCGTTTGCCGCCGGACGTGTCGGCGAGAAACGTCCGCACCTGATCGGGCGACGGCAGCGTCCCGGTGATGTCGAGGTAAACGCGGCGGAGGAAGGTCGGGTCGTCGCAGAGATCGGACGGCGCGATGCGCAGTTTGCGCAGCTTCGCGTTTACGTGGGTATCGATGTAGTTGTTTTCCGCGACGGCCGGCCACGTGAACTGGAGGTTCGTGGGAATGGCGAGCACCTGCACGCCGGTCGCGAGACCTTCGTAACGGGCGGTGATAAACGCTTCGCCCCGCGAGAGTGCCGTGGCTTTGCCGGAGGCGGCTACCTTGATGGCGGCATCATTGTTGCCCATGAAGGCGGTGAGGGACGTCACGTCGCGGTCGGTGCCGTCCGAGTAAAACGCGCGCACGCTCAGTTGCTGGGCCTCGCCGGTGCCTGCGAGCACGGATTGGCGTGGGTTGATTTCGAGACGCACGACCGTGGCGACATCGGGGCCGTCCTTGGGGGCGCCAGCTTGGAGCCACGCCAAGAGGGTCCGATAGAATTCGCTGTCCGACTTGAAGAGTTCGCCGCCGGTGTGCGGCACTTTGCGCGTGGCCTTCTCCAAGATCAGACTCTCCTCCGGCAGGGCGAGATTGATGCGGCGAGCGATCGCTTCGCGCGTGAGGCGGTGGTAGTCGCCGTCCGGATCGTAGCCGAACAGCGAGAGCCGGAAACCGTCTTTGCCGCGGGAGGTGCCGTGGCAACCGCCGGTGTTGCACCCGGCTTTGGTGAATACGGGCATGACGTCCTTGATGAAGCTGATCGGCTCTGCGACTGTGGCGGCTTCGATTTTTACCGGCACGACCAGCGTCTTGCCTTGGAACTTCACCTTCAGCTCGGTCTGCCCATCGGCGACCGGGGTGAGTATAAAGTGGTCGAATTTTGCGAGGGTCTTGTTGCCGAGCGTGAAACTGGCCTGCGCCGTGACATCGCGCGTGACCCCGTCGGCGTAAATGGCCTGCACGACGATGCTCTGGTGGTCGCCGCGGGTCTTGAGGTTGACGTCGGCGGGGAAGACCTTGACCTCGGTGAGGGCGGGCTTCGCGGCGAAGGCGGGTAGCGGATGGGCGAGCGCGGCGAAAAGGCCGGCGGCCCCGATGGCGATTCTGAGACAACGCAGGAACGGTCTTGTCGGCCCGCCGTTGCGGGTATCACGTTCGTTCCTTGACGGCGCGGAGGTGAGCGCCGGTCCTACGATTGTCGCGATTGTCATTTTGAAACGGAGATGGTGGGGGGTGGCTGGGGGGGCGTTACTCAGTCTTTGCTTGAGCGACGGGCTTACTCTCTTCGGCGGTTTTCGGGCGCGCCGCGTCGATGCGCAGCACGCTGCCCTGGGCGATGAGGTGGGTGATCGGTTCGCCGTCGCGCGTAAGGGTGACGCTGCAAAAAATGTTTTTGTGGCTGCCCAGCGGGCTCTTATCGGTGGTGACGATTTCGAAGGTGGCTGCCGTGCTGTCTTGGGTGATCTCGACATCGCTGGCGGTCGTGTTGGCGGGGAGGCCGACGAGGCGGGCGACGGCCGTGCCAGCGAACGGATTTTTTTGCTCCAACGTGCAGACGAGTTTGGCGGTTTGGCCGCGTTCGACCTTGGTGAGATCGATTTTCCCAGCGAGGAACGGGGCCGCGATTTCCAGTTCGGCGAGTTGCGAGGAAACGTGGGCGGCGCCGCCCTTGACGGTCGCGGTGGCGACCACCGCGGTCTTCCATTTGCGCACCTCGGCCTTGTTGGAGGCGTTGAGTTTGTAGTCGACCGAGCTGGCCCCCTTTTGAATAACGAGGTCGGGGGGCGACGTGACGCCCGGAGGATTCCAGAGCATCTTCACGGTGATGGGTTCGTCGAATCCTTCCTGTCGGTCGGCGATAATCTTCCACGCCGCCTCGCCGCTCTGGACCAGGGGGACTTTCGGTTCCACGATGCGCACGGTGAACGGCACCGCCTCGACGACGGCTGCGGCGATCTGGCTGACCTCGGATCTGCTGTAACCGATGTCGTTTTGAATGCGCACCCAATCGACGGTATGGCGGAACCGGCTGACGACGTTTTTTCCGTTGGTGGTGGCGGCGTCGACCGCTTGGGCGGCGGGGGTCAGGAGGGTGCCGGCGATGGGGGCATCGGCAGCGGCGTCGAAGACCACGGGCACGGCGGAAAGGCTGCCCGGCACGGTGTCGGCGAGGGCGGTGATGCCCGCCGGCAGGCCGTCGAACGTTACGGCGAGGTCGCCATTAAAGGTGTCGCGATTGAGGTTCAGCAACACGGCGAAGCGGTTGCCGCGCGGGACGACGATCGATTTGCGCGTCTCGTTGTCGTAGCGGGCCGTGTCCGGGATGGAGAGCGTCAGCGTGGGCGCGACCTCGGCGATCTCCACGCGATAGGTGAAGCGCGGACCGCCACGGGCGAGTTGGTCGGCGACCTTGACGGTGTAATCGCCTTCCTCGGGGATTTTCACGCGCACCGCGCTGTCGGGATTGCCGGCGGCATCGTCGTTGTTGCCGAGTGATTTTCCTTTGGCGTCGAACACGGTGAGCACGGAGTCGAGGGGCGAACCGAGGCGGCGCGCGTAGACTTGGAAATCGAGGTTTTGGTCCTTCTTCGCGGTGAAACGGAAGAACGCGGCGTCACCCTTGGTTGCGAGTACGCCGTTGAAGGCGAAAGGTGCGGTCGTGTTGAGGGCGGTGGCTTTACCGAGCGTATTTCCTGGGGTGATACTCGGGGCGTTTGTGAGTGCGGAGATGCGCAGCCAATTCGGCGAAGGCGCGAGACCGTGGTGGTCCGCGACCAGTCCGAATCGGGCGGAGCGGCTTTTTTCGCTGGGCAGCGTGATGGGCTGCGTGAAATCCCCGGTGGGATCGCCGAGAAATTTTGCCTCCAGCGTCTCGCCGGGCTGCCCGCCGAGCGGAAAAACGGCGGTCGGCCGGGGGAATGTTCCTAGGTGCAGCCGATAAAAATGCCCGGTGCCGGCATAAGTCATGTCACGTACCTGGATCAGATATTTCCCGTCGGCGGGCGCGAGGAGCGACACAAAGCCGTCGTGGCCGAGCAGGGGGGTGTCGTCCGACGCGGCGAGCACCCGACCGTCGGCCGATAGCACGGTCACGGTCGGATCAAACAGCGTGCGGCCGAGGCGCGCGCCTTCGATTTCGACGGAGAGGCGTTGGTCTTTTTTTACTTCGACGGAGAAGACGTCCACGTCCTCGCTACCGATCGTGCCCTGCACGGTGGAGTTCAGCGCGATGGGCTGGGCTTTGGCGGCTTCGTTATTGGGCTCCTTTTCCTCCACGGAGGGAAACGGTCCGACGTAAAAGAGGCGGAGGGCGGAAATTCCGCTCGCGGTGCGGATGCGCAGAGCGTGCTCGCCGAGGCGGCAGTCGGCGGCAATCAGGAAGACCACCTTCACTTCCTTTTCCTGAGCGTCGCTGATTTTTTCGAGGGTGATGCCTGGCGTGTAAAAGAAAACTTCTTGGGCGTCGGCGAGACGGTCGCCGCGCAGGGTGACTTCGACGGACGTGCCGCGTTGCCCACCGGCGGGCGCGATGGCGGTGAAGTTGGGCGCGACGGCGAGGGCGGAGGACGCGCCAAAGAAGGCGGCGAGACACGCCACGGCGGTCGCCAATGGACGGGAGAAGTTTCCTGCGCGCGAGGCAACCATGGCTCAGGCCAGCAGTTCTTTGACGACGTGACCGTCTTTGACGATCGCTTGCGGACGGCCGCCGGGGGTCATCAGCGTTTTGGCGGGGTCGATGCCAATCTGGTTGAAAATCGTCGCTGCGTAATCCTCGACGTTGAGCGGGTCGTTGTCGGGCTCGCCGCCGGTGGCGTCGGAGGAACCGTGGACGTAGCCGCGCTTCATGCCGCCTCCGGCGAGGGCGATGCTGAACACTTTTGGCCAGTGGTCGCGGCCGCCGGTGGCGTTGATCTTGGGCGTGCGACCAAACTCGGTGTTGACCACGACGAGTGTGGAATCGAGCAGCCCGCGTTCGTCGAGATCGCGGATGAGCGTCGCGTAGGCTTTGTCGAAATTGGGCATCTGGAGTCCGTTGGCGCGCTTGATATTGTCGTGGTGATCCCAGCCGCCGTAGGTAAGGGAGACGAAACGGACACCGGCTTCGACGAGGCGGCGCGCGAGAAGCATGCGCTGGCCGGCGGCGTTGCGACCGTAGTCATCGCGGATTTTCTTTGGCTCGGCCTTGATGTCGAACGCGGCGCGGGCCTTGTCCGAGCTGATCATCGCGTAGGCGCGTTGGTAGAACGAATCCATGCCGTCGAGGGCGTCGGATTTTTCGAGGGCGCTAAAATGCGCATCGACGACGGAGCGCATTTCGCGGCGCTCGGCGAAACGCGCCGCATCGATGCCGCTGGGCAACGTGAGGTCGCGCACGGCGTAGTTGTCGGTCGCCGGATCGCTGCCGAGGGCAAAGGCCCCGAACGCTGCGCCGAGGTAGCCCGTGCCAGCGTGGGGCGTGGTTTGATTGGGGATGAGAATGTAGGGCGGGAGGTCGGCGCGCGGGCCGAGTTCGTGGGAGACGACGCTGCCCATGCTGGGATATTGGATCGCGGGGCTGGGCCGGTAGCCGGTGAACATCGTGTGCGTGCCGCGTTCGTGGGCCGCCTCGCCGTGCGTCATCGAGCGGATGACGGTAATCTTGTCGGCGATCTTGGCCGTTTCCTTCAGGTTTTCCGAAAAAAAGAGACCGTCGACGTTAGTCTTAATCGCCTCCATGGGGCCGCGGTATTCGACCGGGGCCGTCATCTTCGGGTCGAACGATTCCTGGTGGGACATGCCGCCCGGGAGGTAAATATTGATGACCGACTTCGCTCGGCCGAGACCGGGTGCGGCGAGCGGGGTGACGCCGGCCGCGTGGGCCTGCGAGCGAAACAGATCGCTCATGGTCATCCCGACGGTGCCGAGCAAGCCGACGTAGAGAAATTCGCGGCGACTCGGCTGCTGGAGGTGAGAGGCGACGGGCGGTTGCATGCGATTGGCGAGGGGGGGGAGAGACAGGCGGAGGAGCTGGGGCGAATTCGGAGCGACCGGCTGGCGGGGCGAAGACGAAGGACTAAGGGCGAGGTTTCAGGGGGACGACAAGCTGATTGATCGTTCCGGAGTAAACATGGGTGGGAGCCGAATTTCAGGTTCCTCGCTGTGTTCAGTGGGAAGCGGCCGGTGACCGAGAGCCTCCGGGAAAAAAATTGAAAGCCCAGGCAAGGCCTGGGGAAATGTTCGCCGGAGAATCCTGGTCACGAAGGGGGCTGCGGAATGGGGGCCGAGGAATGAAACCGACCACTCGAACTGAAGATAGGCTCGCAGCCACGGGCCGGGTCGGCTGTGGGACATTCCGGGAAAGTCCCGAAATCAACGGACGTTGGCATCAGATCAGACCTAACTTCATTTTTCCTTCTTCGCTGATCATCGATTGATTCCAGGCTGGCTCCCAGGTGATGCGGACGTCGGCGTCGGAGACGCCGGCGACGAGGAGAATTTTCGATTTCGCATCTTCGGCGATGGCAGGGCCCATCCCGCAGCCGGGGGCAGTCAGCGTCATCGCGACGTTGACGCGGTGGCCGGGCTCAGGGTCGGTGATGGCCTCGATGTCCATCGTGTAAACGAGGCCGAGGTCGACGATGTTGACGGGGATCTCGGGATCGAAGACGTGGCGGAGTTGGGCCCAGACGGCTTCAGGGTCGGGGGCGGCCCCGGGTGCAGCGGAGGCTTTGGCGGCCGGCGCGGAGGCGGCCTGTTCGCCGAGGGCGTCGGCATCGGCGCCGTTAATACGGAAGAGACCAAAGTCGGTTTGCACGGTGTAGGCGCCGCCGAGCGTTTGGTGAATCATCACCGTCGTGCCCGCGTGGAGCGCGGCCTTGTCGCCGGAGGGAATCTGGGTGGCGATGACTTCGCGGGAGAGGATGCGGTCACGGTTGGTCATGGGAGAGAAGGAGAGAGGGGGAGAAGGGGAGCGAGGGAGCGAGGGAGTGAGGACGTGAGGAAGCGGAGAGGATCGGAAGGGTCACACAGAGGGACGGAAGGGATGCACAGAGGGCACAGAGCAAAGCGGGGGGCTTGGCTGAGTGGTCTCGGTGCTGCCTCGGTGTGCTCGGCATTACACAGTTCGTGGTGCTGGTTTCGCTGCGAAGATTTCATCGGATCTCCTTCCAGGATTTTACCACGGATTGGGCGGATGGGCACGGATACAATCACTGCCTTGATCCGTGTTGATCCGTGAAATCTGCGGTGAAAAGGGATGGTGGTTCTTCGGTTGCGACGGAGCCGCGCTAGGTAACGCGCTCGTTATTTTTTGAACTTCGTTTGGATCAGGGTGCGAAGGGCTTCGTGGAGATCATCGTTGGCGAGGCGGTTGAGGACCTCTTCGAAGAAACCGAAGGTGAGGAGTTGGTCAGCCTGCTCTTTGGCGATGCCGCGGGACTGAAGATAAAATTCCTGCTCCGGGTCGATGCGCGAGGATGTTGCGCCGTGGGTGCAACGGACGTCGTTGGCCTGGATTTCGAGGCCGGGGAGCGAACAGGCTTCAGCGTCGTCGCTGAGCATGAGGTTGCGGTTGCTCTGATAGGCGTCGGTCTTTTGTGCGTCGGAATCGACGACAATGAGGCCCGAGAAGATGGTCTTGGCGGTGCCGCGGAGGGCATTCTTGTAAAGGAGATCGCTCTTGGTGTACGGTGCCTGGTGGATTTGGAGCGTGCGTTGATCAAACTCCTGACCGGCCTCTGCCACGGTGAGCGCGAGCATCTCGGAGAACGCGCCGGGGGCGGCGAGTTGCGAGAGGGATTCGTGGCGGGCTTGGCGGGCGCCGAGGTGGAGATTGAGGGACTGTACCCGGGCGTCGCGGCGGACGATCGTGGAGTTGGCTTGGAAGGAGAGGGCGCGGTGGCTCCAGTCCTGTTTGCCGATGTAGTCGATCTGCGCGCCGTGGCCGGCGTAGAGATCGTTGGCGCCGGCGGCGAACTGGGCCTCGGTGTCGTTGCCGGAACCGAAATACTCGACGATGGAGACGCGGGCATTTTCACCGGCGACGACGAGGGTGTGCGGGAAAACAGCGGCGGTGGCGCCCAGGGCGTAGGAGAACACGCCGATGGGCAGATCGAGGTGGACGTCACGGGGCACGAAGATGAAGGCACCGTCGGCGAGGAAGGCTTCGTGGAGCGCGGCGAACTTCGGCGAGCCGAGTTTGGGCGGCTGGGTGAGGAGATGCTCGCGGACGATCGCCTCGTGTTTAACGAGAGCGTTTTGGAGTGTATCCACGATGACGCCACGGGCGGCGCGTTCCGCGGAGAGGAGTTCGCGTGAGAAGAGCCGGCCGTTGGCAAAGACGAGTTTGGCGGCCTGGGGAATACCGATGAGCGAGTTGGGGATGGAAGCGCGCGCCAGCTCGGTGTCGACGGTCGGCAGGGTGAAGCCGTCGAGGGTGAGCGTGCCGATGTTGCTGAAGCGCCACATTTCGTCGGTGCGGGCCGGCATCGGGAGCGCAGCGAAGCGGGCGTAAGCGGCGCGTTTGCGATCGAGCCACCAAGCGGGAAGCGACGGCGGGAGGCTGGCGAGGTGCGCGGCGAAGGCTTCAGTCGTGAAGGAGCCGACGAGGGCGGTGGGAGCGGTGAGCGTGGTGGCGGACATTGCGGAATGACCAATGACTAATGACTGATGAGCGAGCCGAAGTGCGGTGGGCGTTGAGTGGTGGCGAGGGACCTCAGTCATTAGACATTGGTCATTCGTCGGCGTTAGCCGACGCTGCCTTCCATTTCGAGGTCGATGAGGCGTTTGAGTTCGACGCTGTATTCCATCGGAAATTGGCGGGCGAGGTCGTTAATGAATCCGTTGACGGCGAGGCTCATCGCCTGACCTTCGGTGAGACCGCGCTGCTGCATGTAGAAGATCATGTCTTCCGAAACTTTGGAGACGGAGGCTTCATGCTGCGTGGAATTTTTGTCACCGCGGACGGTGATGGCGGGATAGGTGTCGGTGCGGCTGTTGGTGTTGATCAGCAGCGCATCGCACTCGGTGTTATTTTTGCAACCCTTGAGGTGCTTGGGAATATGCACGACGCCGCGGTAGGTGCTGCGGCCTTGGCCGACGGAGATGGATTTCGCGATGATGTTGGACGTCGTGTAGTTGGCGGCGTGGATCATTTTCGCGCCGGTGTCTTGGTGTTGGCCATCGTTGGCGAGGGCGATGGAGATGACTTCGCCGCGGGCGCGTTCGCCCTTCAGGACGACGCCGGGATACTTCATGGTGAGACGGCTACCGATGTTGCAATCGATCCACTTGATCTCGGCGTCCTCGTGCGCGATGCCGCGCTTGGTGACGAGATTGAAGACGTTGTTCGACCAATTTTGGACGGTGATGTATTGGATTTTGGCACCCTTGAGCGCGACGAGTTCGACGACGGCGCTGTGGAGGGTGGACGTAGAGAATTTCGGGGCGGTGCAGCCCTCCATGTAGGTGACCTCGGCACCCTCGTCGCAGATAATGAGGGTGCGTTCGAACTGGCCAAAGTTTTCGGCGTTGATACGAAAGTAGGCTTGGAGGGGCTGGGCGACCTTGACGCCCTTGGGCACGTAGATGAACGAACCGCCGGAGAACACGGCGCTGTTGAGCGCGGAGAATTTGTTGTCACCGGTGGGGATGACTTTGCCGAAGAATTTCTTGAAGAGCTCGGGATGCTCGCGGAGGCCCTCGGTGGAATTGACGAAGATGACACCTTGTTTGGCGACGATCGCCTTGATGTTTGAGTAGGCGGCCTCGGAGTCGAACTGCGCTTCGACACCGGCGAGAAATTTGCGCTCCTGCTCGGGAATGCCGAGGCGCTCGAAGGTTTTCTTGATGTCGTCGGGCACCTCATCCCACGTGCGTTTGGGCTTCTGCCCCTGGGAAAGGTAGTAACGGATTTTTTGAAAATCGATATTCTCGAGATCCTTCGTGGCCCAGTGGGTGGGCATGGGCATCGCGAAAAATTTCTTCAATGCGGCGAGGCGAAATTCGAGAATCGACGGGGCTTCCTTTTTGACGGAGCTGATGTAGCGGACGGTGTCTTCGCTGAGGCCGGTGCCGGCGTCGAACGCGTAGTCGACTTTGTAGGAAAAATTACCGGCGGTCTGGTCGATGCCGACGGCAGGATTCTCGACCGCGGTGGTGTCGGCGGGAGCGGTCAGGGTGTCAGTATCGGTGGGTGGCTTCATGGGTGTGAGGATTGCGCGTGGTCCGACGCTCAGGCGGTGACGGCGGCGAGTTCTTTTTTGATCCAATCGTAGCCCTTGGCCTCGAGTTCGAGGGCGAGGGATTTATCGCCGGACTTCACGATACGACCGTCATACATGACGTGCACGTGGTCGGGGACGATGTAGTCGAGGAGGCGTTGGTAGTGGGTGATCAGGAGGACGCCGAGCGTGGGGCCGCGCATGGTGTTGACGCCGTCGGCGACGATGCGGAGGGCGTCGATGTC
>SYGN01000077.1 GCA_005799525.1 Opitutaceae bacterium
CGCCTGCTCTGACGGTGCCGGCTTGCGAAAACAGTTCTTATCCATTCCGCGCACAAAGGCATAAGGCGGGGAATTTGTCCCGTCTTTTTTTCCAACCAGCTATCTACGACCTATCAGCCCAACTAGAAAAATCCGCCATGCACCAACGTTGCACCGGGATCTTGCCGGACGGGCTGGCGCCCGCGCCTCGTCGGTCGCGACTCTCCGCAAGATAATTTCTTACGATTGAAAAACGGCGGCGCCTCAACCGCGCGTTTCGCGCTCCAAAAGCCAGCCCAACAGGCCCTGCGCTGAGCCCTGACACGCCGGTCGGGCTGCGCCTTGAAACACCCCCAATTCCCTCAGGCCGCGCGAAACCAACGGCGGGAAATCGCCGGCGAACCAATGATGCCACAGCCCTTGCCACTGTGCGTCACTCCGGTCGGCGACCGCAGCCAACAAGGGTAAAAAGCCGTCGCAGACGAGCGTATCGAGCCGCGTGCCACCGATCGCGCCCGCGCAAATCTCGACGGCCACCCAACTCCGCCGGGCCGTAAAGCGATTCGTCCGGCGCACCGCTCGCGTGCTGGCGCCGAAAACCGCACCCGCGTTCAGTTGCGCAGTCCAGCCCTCCAGACGCGCGGGCCACGCGGGACAACCCTGCGTCCAAGCGGCGTATTGACGCAGGCGTGTGTTGGGATGGTTAGCCGGCCGGCCGCCCTGCAAACTCCACGCGCCCTGCTGATCGGCGTAAATCTCATCGGGCACCGCCCGACCCTCCGCCCAATCACGAAGCGCCCACCGCGCCGCCACGTGGAGCATCGGCGCACGATTGACTCGATAGCCCAAAATTTCGAGTGCGGCGTGGTGACACGCGCTTTCCCAACCGAGGCGCGCCACCCGCAAGCGCGCATAGTGCACCTTCTGATACCAGCGTTTCATCGCATGCGACGCGATCAAGTCGGCCAATTCCTGCTCACCGAGCGCGGCGAGTTCATCCGGCATTCTCGCCACCGTACGGCCCGAGAGCAACTCCACCGCCTCTTCCGCCGCAAACTCCTCCAGATCGTGATGCAGCCACGGCAGCAGCGCGACCACCGGGATCGCTTGCCCCCCGGCCCCACGCGTCACATGCCCGACCTCGGGTGGAAACAGCACCACGTGCAAAACGACTCCGTCATAGGCCCGGTCCGAGGCGTGGCGGTGGGCGACCCAATCCGCAGCACGCAGGTGCAGTTCAATATCGCCGGTTAACTCCGGGCCGTCGCCCAGCCGTATCCGGGCGCCACGAAAATCCGGGCCGCCGAGCAGATTCCATTTTCCGGGGTGCCCGACGTGTAGCCGGCGACCGTCGGTTGCCGCGACCAGCGTGCCGTCAAAATCACCACGCAACCAAATTTTTTGCAGAAGTTTTTCTGCAAATGAAAACGGACCGTACAGTCCTTGGATCTCCTCAACCGCTGGGGAACACACGCTCATCTGCGTCCATTTCCGACGAGCAGCGCCCTAAGGTCGAGCCCGTTATGGTGTCGAGCGCTTCCGCCTTACGGCTGGAACCTCACCGGCACCATCCCCGGCAGCGCGGCCGCTTCGCGCAACAAGCGCACCGCCGTGTCGATCATGAGTTGCGCACAGGCATCAGTGCCTGCTCCCGCGACCCCGGCTTCATAGCCCCCGCGGGCCTTTTCCCCAGGCAGGCCGACATAATGCACTCCATTCCCGTTGGAGTAACCGAGCACAATCGTCTGTGGAAACGGCGAGGCCGCCCGGATCGTTGTGCCGAGTTCAGTCATCGGCTCACCCGGTAACGCCACGAGCGCGAGCGGGCCGCACACGATTATTTGGATCTCAGCATCGACGCTTTCGGCCCCGAGACGTTGCTTTCCCGCTGGGGTGAGCGGCAACGCAATCGCAGCGCGCGCGATGTGCAGCGGGCCCACGGCGAGCTGGGTGCTGAAGCGTGCGACGAGCTCAGTCTTCTTGGCGATGCCATCTGACATTTCCGCCACCGCAGCGGTGCCACGACGCCACGGATTGATGTCGCCGGCACAGCCCTGCAAAAAGAGCGCCTCGCCGCCAAGTGCGGCGGATATTTTTTGCGCCGTCGGACCGGGCCAGTCCGCCGACAGCGCCGGATTCGACGGATAGATCGAGACGGCGTGGCAGGCGACGTGGAAGAGTGACGCCACGGGCCGACCGTCAGCGGCGCGAAATGACACCAACGAAAACGTCCGGTCGAGCGGACCAAAGCTCGCTCCCAGGGAGAGGAGTTCCGGATTCCAATCCGGACTGCTGGGCGGCGGCGCCGCGCCACCCTTAGCGACCACTACGCCCCACGCCGGTGCGCGCGGGCGACGGTTGTGGAGATACTCGCCGAGGGCGATGCGGCCTACTGCGAGCGTCGCGGGGCGGGCCGAAGCCGCCGCGTCTCGAGCGGCCTCCACGCTCGCAGCCAACAGGCGGCTCATCCACGCGGCAAAGGGCGGGAAATCATTTTGAGCGGGCATGTATCGGACCGCCCACCACGTGTCGCGTTCCTGGCCTCGGAATCCAGCGCGCCACACCGGGGACCACGGTGCCGAGTGATTGTGGCTGGCATGCACCAAGATATTCTCCGGAGGTATCGCCAAAGCCGCCCCGACAGCGCGACGAACTTCATCCCGGGCAGATTCCGAAACGTCGACCAAATCCCAACGGATCAGCACGCCTTTCGTCGCGCCATCATCGAGCACGAGCGCGTGCACGCTGAGCGGGTCGTGCACTGAGCCATAGGGTTTACCCGTGACCCAGTTCAACACGGCCGGATCGGGCGTGATGTCAGCGTGGGCCGCACCAGCGCGCAGCGTCCCGGGCGGTTCGGCGGCATCGAGAACCGTCAGGAAAAGTCCGGCAAAAAAAATGCGAATCTTCACGTTAGGGTGCCGCGAGGAAGGCGAGGAGATCGGCCATATCTTGAACGGTGATGGCCGACTCAAGGCCTTCCGGCATGAGCGAGACCGCGGAGCTGGTGAGTTTGGCGATGTTCTGACGGAGGATAACCTCGTCGGGCGCACCCATGCGTTTCAGCCGAATGCTACCCACGGTCTCCTCCGCAATCATCCCGGACACGGAGCTGCCGTCGTTCAATTCAACAACGTAGGCAATGTAGTTGGCGGCGACCTCGCGATTGGGATCGAGGATGTTCAACATGATTTTCTCACGGTCCCAACCACGGATGGATTCGAGGTTCGGCCCGATTTCGGCGCCGCGGCCGGCCCAGCGGTGACAAGCGGCACAGAGGGTATCGAAAACTTGCGCGCCACGCGCCGCATGGCCGGTGAGCCCAAGGGCCGGACGATAGCCGGCCACCGCCTCGGTCCGCGTGCCCGAGACCTGCTGGCCAAAAATTTTTCCCGCTCGGGCTTTGATGGCCTGATCGGGGTTCGCAAGAATCTGCGTGCGCCGAGCGGCACTGACCTGACCTTGATTTACAATCTGCTTCTCGATTGCGGCCAACAATGCGCCCACGCGGTCACGACGGGCGAACAGCGCGGTGAGCACCTCCTCGCGGGCGACCGGCGTGTAGGCCGACCACGGTTCGAGCAACGTGCGGGCCACTTCCGCGTGAGTGAAGGTCGCCAGCACGCGAATTGCTGCGAGTTGGAGCGGTTGCGGCCCAGCCACCGTGAGGAGCGCGGCGAGCACGGGACGGACGGTCACGAAGTCGTCATAGGCAAGCAGGGTGATCGCGGCCACACGCTCCTCGATCGACGACCCGGGCGAGCGCGCCACGGCGAGCGCCGCCGCCAACGCGGCAGCCGCACGCGTGGCACCCGGTGAAACCGCCGGGAAGGCCGAGCGCAGATTTTTTCCGGATTGGCGCAGTCCGTCACCGAGAGCCGGCCAAAATACGCTGTCGAATTCGCCGGGGTAGGCCGCGAAGATCGAGGCGAGTTCGGCGGGGCGGTTGTGAGCACCCACCACGAAAAGAACTTGGCGGACAAGTTCGCGGCCCGCATCGCCTATCGTCAGAGCGGGATCGCGCAACACACGCTGCGCAACCTTCGCGCACTGGTCAGGTGTCGTGCCGAGCACGGCCGCACGGACCCAGCGGTCGGCGGAATCGCGGCGCAGCAGCGCGTGCGCGACATCGGCTGCCGCTTCACCAGCGAGGCTCCCGACCGCAAAAGCCACTTGGTAGCGGACGCGGATCGCCGGATCGACCGCGAGCGCGGAGACGCGGGCGCGAATTTCAGCGGAGGCGACCACGCTCGGCGTCGCGAGGCGGACGGCGTGCTCGCGGACACCGGCCGACCGGTCGCTCAGACCCCGCAACAAATCGGATTCGCGCAGGGCGGCCAATCCATCGAGAACGTAGAGCGCGTGCAACCGGGCCAGCTCATCGCCACTCGTCGCCAGCAACTCGCGCAAGGGTGCGACGGCCGCCATATCTTGGCGCTCAAAAAGCAAGCGCTGCGCCGTCTCTCGCCACCACGAATGGGGGTTCGCCAATGTCGCGACCAGTTCCGCGCTCGTCGCGGATCCGAGGCGAGGCGGTTTGGGGATTTTGAAGTTGGGCGGCGCGAGCCGGTAGATGCGTCCGCGATCGCGGCCGTTTTCCAGATCGAGTTTCTCGTGGATGTCATCGGGGATCGACCACGGGTGCTCGATGGTCTCGCGATACATATCGACGACGTGAAGCGTGCCGTCAGGTGCGTTGACCAAATTGACCGGGCGAAACCACACATCGGTCGCTGCGACGAACTCCGCATCGAGATCGGCGGCGACAACCTTAAACGTCACGCCGTCCGGCGAGACGAGTTGGCGATGGATGAGATTATTGGCGACTTCGCATGTAAAAATCTGACCGCGATATTCCGCGGGATAGGCGGCCCCGCGATAAACCGTGACGCCTGCCGCCGAGGTAAAAACCCCGCCCGCCACGAGCTCGCTGCGGGGTCCGCCGTGGTTTTCAGCCACCCAGCGGCGCGCCCGAAGATCGCGCCAGGGTTCCCAGGGACTGATCCGCAAGACCGGCAGCGTATCGCCGGATTCACGCACGTCATAGACCGGATTGGGCACGTGGAGGTAGGGATTTCTCCCCGCCAGGGTGCCGTCGAATACGACGTGCTGCGCGGGATTGCGAATATTGCAGAGGAAGCGGTTGCCCCAATCATCGAGCCCGTGGCCAAAGCGGGCACCCCCGGCGATCGCTTCGATTTTAGCCGTGCGCGGATCGATCCGCAGATCGTTGCGCAAAAATTTTAACGGACTGATCTCCGCGTGTCCGACCGTCGTGACCGTGCCACCGTTCGTCGCTCCCGCGATGACGATGCGATTATCCAGGCTCCACCGGGGATTGTTGATTGCCGCCTGGACGTTGTATTTCCGAAAGCCGGTAAACACTTTTTCCCGAACGTCGGCCCGGTTGTCGCCATCAGTGTCCTTCAGATACCAAATATCCGGCGTGGCCGTCACGAAAACACCACCCTTCCAGCAACAGATCCCCGTGGGCCACGACAGACCTTCGGCCAAAACAAAGCTCTGATCGAAAACGCCGTCGCCATCCGTATCGAGCAGTTTGCGCACGCGGCCGGTCGGCGCGTCGGTGGCGTTGTCCTTCCAAGCCTGATGCGTGGCTTTGTTGGTGTAAGGATAGTCGATCATTTCGACGATGTAAGCGGCGCCGTTCTCGTCGTAGCACATCGCCACGGGGCTCGCGACCAGCGGTTCGGCGGCGAGCAGATCCATCGTGAAGCCCGCTTTCACGCGCAGGGTAGCGCCCACTTGCGACGGGGCGACCGCCGGAAAGCTCGCCAGCTTTTCGATCGGCGCTTCCACCGCTTGAAGGTGCAGTGCCGCCACGAAAATGAGCCCCGCGCCTCTCCCCAAGCCAAGTGATCGTGTTAACATAGCGGATTCAACGAGAGAACGAGCGCGGGCACCGTTCAGAAACGCCCTGGGATTCCCGCCACGACCTTGGCCACGACGATCCGAGTTTGATTCGGACGATCTTTGGAACCGATCCAAGTCTCGGTGGTGGGTGATTTGTTGAAATTTCCGATGTCGCAAAAAATCGACGTTGCTCGGCTGAAATTGTAGCGCGTCTTTAGATTCAACTGCAGCTTTGGCTCGTGATAGACGACGAGCGCGGCGTTGGTGCTGTTGGTGACCAGATACTCGCTGCGCCAGACGGCATTGAGCCGGAGATTGAAGCCGGCCCCGAGGGAGGCCAGGGCCACGTTACCGGTCTTCGGCACGAGGCCCGCAACCTGCGTGGTGCCGGTCGCCCCGCCGTAGTCACCGCGAGTCAGGAGTCGCGTGTCGTTAGCATAGCAGCCGAAGCCGCGCCAGAAACCCGGCAGGAAGGTGAATTGCTGCTGATAGGCCACCTCGAGGCCGCGATACCGGGCGTTGCCGCCGTTGCGCGTCGTCGTAATGCGGTAGCCGCCATACTGCCCGTCGAAACCATTGTCGGCACCGGTGGCGACGAACTGGCTGCTGTCCGTAAACTGGAAGCCCTCGATTTGCTTCGTGAACACACTCGCGGTCAACGAACTGACGGGCTCGAAATAATACTCTGCGGTTGCATCGAAGTTGTCCGAGTATTGCGGTTTCAAACCGGTATTGCGGATGCTCACCGTCTGCGCGACCTCGTTGACCGAGTCGGCCGGCATAATCGCGTCGAACGAAGGCCTCCCGATGCCCGAGGAATAACTGAGGCGCGAGACGAAGCTGCGCGTCGGCGAGTACCGCAGATGCAAGCCGGGAACGGTGTCGGTGTACGCGCCCTTGCGGCCGAGGCGGCGGCGGACGCCGCTCACAGTCACCGGGCCATCGTCGTCCGTCTCGGTTTTCTCGACCCGGACGCCGCCCAAAATCGAAAGCTGCGAGAGACGCAGACTGGCCATGCCGTAGCCGGCGGTGACGGTCTCGGTACTGCTGCCATCACCATTGAGTCGCGAGGTCGTGGTAAACGGCGCGTCCTCCACCCACTGATCGGGAAACAGTGCGACGTGGCGAGCGACCGCAAACGGATTGGCCCACGGCGGCGACCGATAGCCTCCGTTCGCATCCGTCCACTTCGCCGTCGTGTCGCGAAACTGACCCATCCGCTCGTCGCCGTTGTTCAGAATTCCGTCAGGTCCGTAAAAGTTGAAGCGCTTCGCGTGGTTCTCCAACGCCCGGTCTTGTTGGTGGATGACCCCGCCGAGCTTCACAAAAATCGGCACCCCGAGGCCGAGCGACTTCTTCACATTGAGTTTCGCCGTCTTGATTTCATCTTCGCCAGAGCGGCCCGAGTCAGTGACGAGCAACGTGCCGTAGCTATTGAGATCGAAGAGATCGGCTCCGGTCGTCTGCGCGTATCCAGGCCACTTGAGGCTCTCGCGCCGGTCGACGGTGAAACCGATATTGGGCGGTCGGTAGCTGATGGTGGCTTTCGGGCGCGACTGAAAATGCCGACCGTCCGGAGCGTAGTCATAGCAAGTCTGGGAGTTGGAGGAGCTCACGCGATAGTCGATGTCGAGGCCGTTGAAACGGTGCCGCACCGTCGGCACAAACTGGTAGGTGCGACCGGACTTTCGTCACTACGCAGGGTGACCGCACTCGATGAGTTGGCGCACGCCAGAACTTCCTCGAAAAAGCTGTTGTAGCCGGGGCGGAAATTGGCCACCGCCGCCGTGGTGCCGAGGACCATGGCGCGCGTGTCTTTGGACCAGTTATAGGCGGTGTTGCGGGAAAGCAGGGTTCGCTCGCTGAGCTTGTATTCGAGCTTCGCGCCGGTCGCGAGGCGCGTGCGGGCCGCACCAGCCGGGCGCGGCACGGTGATATTCTGAGTATAGTAAGGCTCGGTCAGAGCACCCCGATAAGTGGCCAAGGCGGCCGTGTCACCGCCCGGCTGGGAATGGTAGGTGAAATTGAGCGAGACGCCGAAGCGCTTCACCGCACCGAGCCGGTCGGCATAGGAAAAATTGATCGACGGACCGACGTTGGGGATCAGCTCGCGGAGCCAATTGTCGCTGCGCGTGTAATATTTCGGCCGCCACACGCCGCCGAGCGAGTAGGTAAAGGAGCGGGGTTGAGCACGGTCAAAGGTGATCTTGGAAACGCTGTTCACATTCCCGCCGATGGAGTCGGCATCCATGTCGGGCGGCGGTACCTTGGTGACCTCAATGGTTTCAATATTATTGAGCGAGGCCTGCTCAAACTCGAACGTGCGCCCGAAGTTCGCCGACTGCGAACTCGCCACCCGGTCGCCGTCCATCATCACGGAATTGAGGGCACCGTCGATCCCGCGGATCTGTACCGAGCGGACATCAGCCCCGACGTAGACCGCCGTGACCACCGGCAACTGCTGGAGAAAATCGCCGATGTTGCCGTCGGCCACGTTGCCGAAGCTATCGGACGCCACGATGTTTTTCACGTTGAACGCTTCGCGTTGCTTGGTGATCGCGGACGCACTGCCTTCGCGCGGCCCAGACACCGTAAACGTTCCCATCCGGTAGACGCTCGATGACAGTTCGAAATTTCGCACGACGCGTGAACCGGCGCTAACGACGACCGGCACTCGTTTTACCTCTAACCCGGTATAGGCCACCACGACGGTCACCGCTCCCAACGCCAAACTGAGCTCGTAGCGTCTTTCACGGTCCGTAATAGCAATTCGGCAAGCGCCCGCCACGGCGACCTCGGCACCCTCCAAAAACGTTGCGGTGGCCGCATTGCTTACTTGACCGACGACCTTCCCCGGAGATTGCGCGATCACGCACAGCGCCAGCGCCAGCCCAAAACAGAGCAGTCCAATTTTCAACGAACTACGCCGGGCACGACAAAAGTGGGCTGAAAGATTCATGGTGGACTAAATGGCCGTGAGGGGAACGCCGCTCTTAGTCTCAGAGTTACTCCTCACCGGGCACCGTCAAATAAAAATCCGCCCGCGCACCGCCGGCAACCCCCGAGCGTGGGCCGGACTTGCGTTGGAAACGGACGCCTTTCGAGCTCACGCCCGCCGCATGCAACGACGCCAGCTCCTCCTGCGCACCGCGGCACTCGCCGCCCTCCCCGCGATCTCCCGCGCCGCGCCCACCGATGCTGGTATGGTCGATACCCATGTCTAGCTTGTCACCTTCGCCGACCTCATCCGCTTCGGTCGCCTCGGCTGCGTCGCCGACGGTCCGCTGATCGGTCGCAAACTCTATGTGGGTGGATGCGCGCAAACCCGCGGTTGACGCCCTCGTGCGGCACGCTGCCGACCGCGTGCTCGACGGCAGCGATGTCGCCGGCCGGAGCTTCGCCTCACACATTGGCCGCGTGCTCGGCACCGATATTTCGCTCGCTTCCCCAAAGCTTATCTTGCGAAACAACTTCCAATGAGTGCTCCTGCGGTCGCTCCTTCTTGAGGGCATCAAAGCCTTAGCGAATGTCCCGCGGCAACCCTTCACAGCTCATCACCCCATGTATCCACTACTCAAAGCCGCCCTCGTCCTGAGTCTGTTCGGAGCGCTCGCCGCCCGTGCCGCCGACCGCCTGCCGAACATCATCGTGATCTTCAC
>SYGN01000078.1 GCA_005799525.1 Opitutaceae bacterium
TTTGGACTCTGGACTTTTCGGTAGCCGCGAGCGCCGGCGAGTTGACGAATCACCACTCGCTGGCGCTCGCGGCTACCCGGCAAATCAAAGTCAGAGTCTGTTGGGCGATTGATATGACGCTGCTTTTTAGGGAGGCGACAGGAGCGAAGGGGGTGTGGGCGTGTGGTGAGAAAACGGCGCAGCGGAACAAATGGAGCTTTGTGGGGCTTCCCGCTACCGTGGCTTCCCGCCTTCGCTTCCGGCCTCTCACGAAGCGGGCTGTTGTATTCGGCTCGCGGCTACGGCAAGGAAAATCAGGAGAGGATCTCGCGGACGACGCGGGCGGGCTCGACACCGGTGAGGCGTTGGTCGAGGCCTTGCGATTTGAAACTGAATTTCGCGTGGTCGATACCCATGCAGTGCAGCAGCGTCGCGTTGAGATCAAAGAGGCTGACCGGATCGCGGACGATGTTGTAGGAGAAATCGTCGGTCTCGCCGTGGACGCCGCCGCCTTTCACGCCGCCACCGGCGAGCCAGACGCTGAAGCAGCGGGGATGGTGATCACGGCCGTAGTTCGTGCGCGTGAGCGTGCCTTGCGAATAGACGGTGCGGCCGAATTCTCCGGCCCAGACAACGAGCGTATCCTTGAGCATATCGCGTTGCTTCAGGTCGGCGATGAGGGCGTAGCAACCACGGTCTGTATCCAAGCATTGAATCTTTAAGTGCTCGGGAAGCGTGCCGTGTTGGTCCCAGCCGCGGTGGTTGATTTGCACGACACGGACGCCGCGTTCGACGAGCCGACGAGCGAGGAGGCAACTCGCCGCGAAGGATCCGGGCTCTTTCACGGCGGGTCCGTAGAGGTCGAGCGTGGCGGGCGTCTCGGCGTTGATATCGGTGAGCTCGGGCACGCTCGTCTGCATGCGAAACGCCATTTCATATTGGGCGATCCGCGTGAGCGTCTCGGGGTCGCCGTGGCGCTTAGCGGCTAGGTGGTTGAACTCGCCGAGGGTGTCGAGCATCGCGCGTCGCGCGGTGGCATCGACGCCAGCGGGGTTATCGAGGAACAGCACCGGATCGCCTTGGGCGCGGAGGGCGACGCCGTGGTGGGTGGAAGGGAGAAAACCGCTGCTCCACATGCGCGTGAAGAGCGCTTGGGCGGCGACCTTCGGGGAGAATTTAGGCGTGAGCACGACGAACGCGGGCAGGTTGTTGCTCTCGCTGCCGAGGCCGTAGGAGAGCCAGGAACCGAGGCTCGCTTTACCGGGGATTTCGCTGCCGGTCATGAGAAACGTGCATGCCGGATCGTGGTTAATGGCGTTGGTATGGACGGAGCGAACGATGGCGATCTCGTCGACGACCTTGGCGGTCCACGGGAGCAGTTCGCTGACCCAAGCACCATTCTGGCCGTGCTGGGCAAACTTAAAGAGGGTGGGCGCGACGGGGAATTTGGTCTGGCCGCTCGTCATCGTGGTGATGCGCTGGCCCCTGCGGATCGATTCGGGCAAGTCCTCCTGAAAACGGGGCTGAAGGGCGGGTTTGTAGTCGAACGTGTCGAGCTGCGACGGCCCGCCGTTCATATGGAGATAGATGATACGCTTGGCGGTTGGCGCGAAATGAGGAAAGCCGCCGAGCGGTGGAAACAGACGCGGAGCCAGGGCGGCCGCGCCGAGGCGCGGTGCGAGGTAATTGAGTGCGAGGCCGCCCATCGCCAGGCCGGCGCCGTTGAAAAATTGGCGGCGGGTAAGTTGATTGAGGTAGGCGTGGGCGGGATTCATCGAGGTGGGAAGGCGAGCGCGACGGTGCGGTGAGTGGCGTGGAGGGCGGGTCGGAGACCTCGCCTTACGTTAATTTCGGGTGACGGTTTCGTCGAGGTTCAGCAGGAGGTTCGTGACCATCGTCCAAGCGGCGATTTCGGAGGCGGGTGCGATGGCGACGGATTTCGATTCTCCGTTGGTGAGGATTTTTTCGGCGGCGGCGGTGTCGCGGGAAAAATGGGCGCGGTGGGTCGCGAGCGAGTGGGTCAGGAGTTGGCGCTCGGTGGGGTCCGGTTCGCGGGCGGTGACGCTGCGGAAGGCGAGGGCGAGGCGGAGTGCGTCGGTGGATTTTTCGGCGAGGAGGCGCTCGGCGAAGGTGCGGGCGGCCTCGACGTGCTGGACGTCATTCATCAGGGCGAGGGCTTGCAGCGGGGTGTTGGAGCGGGTGCGGGCAACACACGTGAATTCACGGGACGGGGCGTCGAAGGTAGACATCGCCGGTGCGGGTGCGGTGCGTTTCATAAAGGTGTAAAGG
Source organism: Opitutaceae bacterium (assembly GCA_005799525.1). Taxonomy (GTDB): domain Bacteria; phylum Verrucomicrobiota; class Verrucomicrobiia; order Opitutales; family Opitutaceae; genus GAS368. The sequence goes on from SYGN01000078.1 coordinate 2,269, forward strand.
CTGCGGCGATAGAGCGCGTGGCCGCGGTCTTGCACGTAGGTTTTGGTGTTGCTGCCGCCGAAGGCGACGGGTTCCCAGATGTTGATCGGCTGATAGGGGCGGACCGGCGGGCCGCCGATTTCGGGGCGGAGGAGACCACCGAGCGCGAGCGCTTGATCGCGCAGAACTTCAGCGTCGAGGCGGAGGCGCGAGGAGCGGGCGAGCAGTTTGTTTTCGGGATCGAGCGAGAGGAGTTCCGGCGTGACCCGCGAATCTTGGCGATAGGCGTGGGAGGTGACGAGCAGGCGAACGAAGGCTTTTACGTCCCAGCCGGTGCGCACGAGTTCGCTGGCGAGCCAGTCGAGCAACTCGGGGTGCGTCGGGGGATCGCCCTGCGTGCCGAAATCGCCGGGCGTGCGGACGAGGCCGGCACCAAAGAGCTGTTGCCAAAAACGATTGGCGATGACGCGCGCGGTGAGGGGGTTTTTTGAATCAACGAGCCAGCGCGCGAGGTCGAGGCGGGAGGGACGTGCGCTGGTCGCGGCCAGCGGTGGGAGAAACGCGGGCGTGGCGGGGGTGACCAGTTCGCCGGGTTTGTCGTATTGGCCGCGGAGCAAGATGGGCGCGGGGTGCGGCGTGGCGAGTTCACGGGAGACGAGCGAGGAGGGTAGCGTGGTTTCGTAGTGGGTGCGCTCGACGAGTAGCCGCCGAGCGGCGTTGGCCTCAGGCTCAAGGGTCGCGCGGAGTGGGCCCATAACGAAGTCGCGGTGAAATTGCACGACGCGTGCCTTCTCCTCGGTCGTCTGCTGTGTGCCCGAAAGCCCGATGAGGAAAATTGCTTCGTGCGGTAACGGCAGGCCTGCCTCGGCGCGGCCAAAATTTCGTAGCCCGGTAACCCACGCGCCGGAGCTCAGCAGGGGATCGACGGCGGCACTCGGGCTGGTGCAGGCGGTGCCGATGTGATCCCACCACCCGGCACCGTCGCTCTGTGCGATGAGGAGTCCGGAGTAGGGCTTGTCTTTCGCGAGGCCCGTGACGAAAGCGTCGATTTCGAGCCGCGTGTAGGCGCCGGGGGCGGGCATCGGGCCGGCGACGATGGCGTCCTTCGCCACCTCGGGGCCAAAGGCGGCGGGATCACCCCAAATCACGCGTTTGGTTTTTTGCTCGCTGATAAACTGGAGGCTCACGGCGCGTGGCGGTTGAGCAGCATCGGCTTGAAAATAGGCAAACGCTTTCGCGGTCGTGCGAACGATGAGCAGCAACTCGCCGCCGCCGAAATCGACCGGCCGTTTCTGGCTGCCTTCGAGGTGCAGGGCGCGCTGGCCGCCGACGACAGGCACGCCGTGGCCCGTGCGCCACTCGCCGGCGGGTGCAGCTTTGCCGTAGTTGATCGCGTAGGGTGTATCGGCGTCCTCGGCCCAGACGACTTCGTAGCTGACGGGGGTGGTGCGCTTGGCGGAAGTCGGTTTCGGCTTCGCGGGTGAGAGCGTGTCGGTGTCGTCGTCGGTGTCGACCTTGGCCACATTGGCCACGACTTCGGCGATTTCGTTGGATTTCTCTTTTTCTTTCTGAACTTTTTCGGCGGCCTCGGCCCTAGCGGAGAGTGCGGCAGCGAGCGGAGGAAAAGCAGCGTCGATGGCGTTCAAACGGGCCTGCACTGTGGCGTCGCCGAGGACGACCAGTGGACCGGGCTTGGGGATATTGCCGTCCCAGACGCGGTCGGCGAGGCCCTTGAAGAAGGCGCCGAGCGAGTAATAGTCGCGCTGCGAAATCGGATCGAACTTGTGGTCGTGGCACTGCGCGCAGCCCGCGGTGAGGCCGAGCCAGACGGTCGCGGTGGTGTTGATGCGGTCGATATTATTGCGTGCCTCGGCTTCTTCCTCGATGGAACCGCCTTCGGACGTGGTGAGGTGGTTGCGGTTGTAGCCGGACGCGACGAGTTGATCGATGCGCGGATTGGGCAGCAAATCACCGGCCAGTTGCTCAATGGTGAATTGATCGAAAGGCAAATTGCGGTTGAAGGCCGCCGCGACCCAGTCGCGGTAGGGCCAGATGGTGCGGACGTTGTCGAGATGGAGGCCGTGGGAGTCGGCGTAGCGCACGGCGTCGAGCCAGGTGCGCGCGAAATGCTCGCCGAAGCGCGGGGAGGCGAGGAGCCGCGTGACCACGCGGTCGAACGCCGCTTCGCGGCGAGTCGACGTGGCAGAGGGGGAAGTTGCCGCGGTGGTCGACGGGGAGTCCGCGAGGAAGGCGTCGAGCTCGGCCGGAGTTGGCGGGAGTCCGGTGAGATCGAGGGTTAGGCGGCGGAGGAGAGCTTCGCGCGGGGCTTCGGGCGCGAGGGTAAGTTGGAGGCGGCTGAGTTTCGCGGCGATGAAGTGATCAATCGCGCCGCCGTTTTCTTTGGCACCGGCCAAGGGGGACGGGAGGGCGGGGCGGGCGACGGGCTCGAAGGCCCAGTGGTTTTGGTAGACAGCGCCCTGTTCGATCCAGCGCTTGAGGAGCGCACGTTGCGCGGGTGAGAGCGGTTTTTTGTGCGAGTCGGGCGGCGGCATAACCTCGTCGGGATCTTGGCTGAGGACGCGTTGCCACGCCTCAGAATTCGCAAGGTCACCGGGCACGATGGCGCGGACACCGCGGCGGTCGGCGGTGGCGGAGTCGAATTGGTCGAGGCGGAGTTTGGCTTTGCGATCTCTGGCGTCGCTGCCGTGGCAGGCGAAACAATTATCGGCGAGGATCGGGCGGATGTGCTCGTTGTAGGTCACCTGGTCAACGGCCGCTGCGGACGCCGTCGAGATGAGGGCCAAAGTGCAAAGTGGGAGGCGAAGGAGGGGTAAGATCACGGGGACGAAGGGGGGGGAAGAGATAAGGATTTGCAGCAATTGATGGCACGTTAAGCTTAAACTTTCAAAAAGGCCGCTTTGTTTTTGATGTGAGCAAGCCGGAGGAGGCACCGGATTTTCCGTGACGCGTCGACGGGAACGCATTCCGATGGGTCGCGTGTCCCTGTTTTTGGTCGGCGTGATGAACGCAGGCCGAGGTTGCGCAGTTCCCCATTCTCTCTGTCATCCATGATAAGAAACGCCGTCTATGCGCTGGTCGCGATCGCTTTGGGGCGAACGCTGGCGGTCGGCGCGTCCGACGAAGTCGAGTGTCGCTGGGCGGCGGTACCGCGGGTGATTGACGGCCGGTTCGGCGACGTGGCGTGGCGGACGGCGCAGGCTGTGGAAAATTTCCAGGTCGCGTGGCGGCCCGCCGGACAGCGCACGCCGCCGACGGCCACCCAGGTTCGGCTGCTGTGGGATCGGGAGTTTTTTTATTTCGCGGCGGAGATGGATGACTCTGATTTATTCGCCACGGTGAGCGAGGACGATGGTGCGTTGTGGACCGGCGATGTGTTTGAACTGTTTTTCAAACCGGCGGCGGATCGCCCTGGTCATGATGAGTTCGAGTTCAATCCGACGAACGCGAAGCTCGACATGTTTCTGCCGGCGCGGGATTCGGGCGGTTACGCACGCCATGCGCGGGATCGGAAATTTCACATTAAGACGGCTGTGCGTTTGCGGGGAACCTTGAATCAGCGGGACGACACTGACGGCGGTTGGACGGTCGAGGGGCGAATCCCGTGGAGCGCTTTTCAGCCGACCGGCGGGCGGCCTGCGGCGGGTGACACCTGGCGGCATGCGTTGTGTCGCTATGATTACTCGGTCGGACTCAAGGAACCGGCGCTCTCCTTTAACGCGCCGCTCACCAAGGCGAGTTTTCATCGTTACGATGATTACGCACCCCTGCGGTTTGTCGGCGCACCAGAGATTGTGCGTCGTTCGGCGGGCGCGCGGTGGAGCAGTTCGCGGCTGGTGGGCTCGCCGGAGGCACCGCCGCAGTATGCGGCGGTGCGCGCGTTTCCCCAGCTGGCCGTGAAACATCCCCTAGCGATTGAGCGGGAGCCGGGAACCGAGCAGATGATGCTGATCAAAAATTATGAATGGCAGGAACGGCGCAGCGTATTGAAACGATTCTCGGTGCGAGGGGACGCGACGGAGGCGGAGACGTTGTTAGACCGGAAAGAACATTTTTACAGTGTGACGTTTCATCCGCGTTACGCGGAAAACGGCTGGCTTTACCTCGGCAGCAATGGGCCCGGCCCGGAGGGAAAACTGCACTCACGGGTCGAGCGTTTCACGGTGGATCAGCAACCGCCGCACCGAATCGTGGAAGGCTCGGCGCTGACGGTGATCGCGTGGGACTCGAATGGACACAACGGCGCGGGCGTCGCGTTTGGAAAAGAGGGGATTCTTTACGTGACGAGCGGCGGTGGCACGAGCATCTCCGATCTCGACAACTCGGGCCAGGACACAGCCTCGCTGCGCGCCAAGGTGCTGCGGCTCGGCCTCGACGGCGCCCCGCCGGGTCAGCCGTATCGCGTGCCGGCGGACAACCCGTTTGTGGGCATCGCTGGCGTGCGGCCGGAGACGTGGGCTTACGGACTACGCAATCCTTGGCGGATGAGTGCCGATGCGGAGAGCGGTCAAATCTGGGTCGGGCAAAACGGGCAAGATCTGCGGGAGAGCGCTCATCTCCTGGCGCGCGGCGCGAACTACGGTTGGAGCGCGTTCGAGGGCACGCGGCCATTTCTGACCGGACGATTGCGCGGCCCCGCGTCCTTCACGCCGCCGACCATTGAGCACAATCATTCGGTGTTTCGCTCCCTCACCGGTGGCTTGGTGTATCGCGGCGCACGTTTCCCCGAACTCGTCGGCGCGTATGTCTATGGCGACTACGGTACCGGCCGCGTATGGGCGGCCAAGCACGATGACGCGCGGTTGCTATGGAATCGCGAGCTGGTCGATACGCCGCTGGCGATTGCGGGATTTGGGCTTTCACCGGAAGGCGACCTCCTGATTGCCGATCACTTGGGCGATGCTCTCTACCGGCTCGAACGCGCACCGGAGAAACGGAAAACGCCGGCGTTTCCCACGCGCCTGAGCGAGACCGGACTCTTCGCTGCGACGCGGGAACTGCGGCCAGCTCCGGGGGTGCACGCTTTCGTGATCAATGCGCCGGCGTGGCATGACGGCGCGAGCGCGGAGCGCCACTGGGCGTGGCCAGCGGTGGGGATGGCGGAGCCAGACGGGCCGTGGAAAACGTGGACACTTCCCGACGGCACGGTACTCGCGCAAACGCTCAGTTTGCCTTCGAGCGACGGGAAACCGGCGCGACGCGTCGAGACCCGCGTGCTGCTCAAGCAAGGCAACGATTGGTCTGCCTACAGCTATGTGTGGGACGTCGCGAAAACGGATGCGACCCTCGCGCCGAGTGACGGCAAACGCCTCACGATCGATGATCGCGAGTGGCTGGTGCCGAGCCGCTCGGATTGTCTCTCGTGTCATTCACGCGAGGCAAATTTTGCGCTGGACCTGACCAATGCCCCACCCAATCGCGATACGACCGTGACCGGTCGTGCGCAGAACCAGATCGCCGCCTTCATCGAGCGCGGCCTTGTAAGTGGCAATCCACCGGGGGACCGCGCGCCGCGACTGGTCGATCCCGCCGACGCCAGCGCGTCGCAGGCCGAGCGGGCCGGCGCCTATTTGGCGACCAGCTGTGCGCATTGCCATGTCCCGAACGGCGGCGGCAATGCCACGATGAACCTCACCCCCGGGGTACGAACGGAGAAGCAGCACCTCCTTGATGAACGGTCGCTCCATGGCGATTTCGGTCTGCGCGACGCGCGCTTCGTCGCGCCAGGCAACCCAAGCCGCTCGGTGCTGCCGATGAGGGTGGCGATGCGGTGCGCGGGCCAGATGCCACCGGTCGGCACGATCGCGGGCGATCCGGCGGGCGTGCAACTCATCTACCAATGGATTTAAAGTCTCACGCCACCACCATGACCCACGAACAACGTTTCGCCGCCCTGCATCTCGAACTTCCGCCTGCCCCCGAGCCCGTCGCGGTTTACCGTCCGGTCGTGGTCGCGCAAGGGCTCGCCTATGTCTCGGGCCACGGGCCGGTGTGCGTCGATGGTTCGTTGATCAAGGGTCGGGTCGGCGCGGATCTTTCGCTCGCAGACGGGCACGCGGCAGCGCGCCAAGTCGGTCTCGCGATTCTCGCGACGCTGCGCGCGCACTTTGGCTCGTTGGACAAAGTGGGGCGCGTCGTGAAGGTGCTCGGCATGGTGAATTCCGCGCCTGATTTTTATGATCATCCGAAAGTGATTAACGGCTGCAGCGAACTTTTCGCGCAGGTCTTCGGCGAAGCGGATGGGATTGGCGCGCGCAGCGCTGTGGGCATGGGGCCGTTGCCGGGAAACATCGCGGTGGAAATCGAAGCCATTTTTGAACTCGCCCCATGAAGCCCGACGACTGGATGCGGTCGGAAAATGAAGCGGAGGTGGCTTCGCCGGCGCTCGTGCTGCACTCGGAGCGAATCGACGAAAATTTGCGGCGCATGGTCGCGCGGGTTGGGGACCCGGTACGCCTTCGTCCGCACATCAAGACGCACAAGCTCCCGCAACTCGTCGTTCGCCAGCTGGCCTTGGGGATCACGAAATTCAAGTGTGCGACGATCGCCGAAGCGGAACTCGCGGCGTCTGCTGGAGCTGCTGACGTATTGCTCGCGCTGCAACCTGTGGGGCCGAACGTCGGGCGCTTTCTTCATCTGATGCGGGCATTTCCGGCGACGCAGTTCTCGACGTTGACGGACTCGCCGGATGCGCTGGCGACGCTGAGCCGCGCGGCGGCTCCAGCGGGCGTCGTGGTGGAAGTCTTGCTCGACCTCGATGTCGGCCAGGCGCGCACGGGCATCGCGCCCGGGCCGGAAGCGGCGGCGCTGTATCAGGCGATGCGTACGCTGCCCGGAATTCGCCCCGGCGGTTTGCACGCCTACGACGGACAGCTGCATCAGCGCGACGCTGCGGAGCGTCGCGCGGCCTGCGAGCGGGCTTATGCGGCGGTGGAAAAACTGCGCACGGAATTGCTCGCCGCGGGGCTGGCGGTGCCGCGCGTGGTGGTGGGAGGGACGCCGACGTTTCCGTTTCACGCGCGTCGTGGCGACGTCGAGTGCAGCCCAGGGACCTCTGTGTTGTGGGATGCTGGTTACGGGACAACGATGCCGGATCTCGATTTTCTGCCGGCAGCGACGCTGCTCACCCGGGTCGTCAGCCGGCCGGCGCACAACCGGCTCTGTCTCGACCTCGGTCACAAAGCGGTCGCGAGCGAAATGCCCCATCCGCGCGTGATTTTTCCCGAGCTGCCGCAGGCGCGCGCCGTCGCGCACAATGAAGAGCACCTTGTATTGGAAACCGAAGACGCGGCGCATTTTCCTGTCGGCGCGGTGGTGCACGGCATTCCGTGGCACATCTGTCCGACGGTGGCGTTGCACAGCCACGTGCACGTGGCGACAGCGGGCCGCGCGTCGGCGATCTGGCCCGTGGTGGGCCGGGCGCGCTTCATCACGATCTGATGAGCGCGACGACTCCCGGTGCCCTGATGGGGTTAGCGGTCGCCTCGATCGCGGTGCTCGTCCTGCTGGTGACGTGGCGAAAGATGAACGCGTTCCTCGCGCTCTTCATCGCGGCGCTGTTGGTCGGACTGGGTGCGGGGATGGCGCCGCTCGCGGTGTTGAAGACGTTTCAGGAAGGGCTGGGCGCGACGATGGGCGGGATCGCGGCGGTCATCGCGCTCGGAGCGATGGTGGGGAAACTCGTCGAGGAATCGGGCGCGGCGCGGGTACTCGCGGAAAGATTCAGCGCATTTTTTGGACCGCAACGCGAGGAGTGGTGCATCGTGGCTCTGGCAATTGCGGTGGGGCTGGTGACGTGGTTTGCCGTGGGGCTGTTACTGCTACTGCCGGTGCTGATCTCGCTCGCGCGCGAAACGAAACGCCCGTTTTTGCTGCTGGCGATTCCGCTGTTGGCGTTTCTCTCGGTGCTGCACGGTCTCATGCCGCCGCACCCGGGACCGGTGGTTGCCGTCGAGGCGCTGGGAGCGGACACCGGCCGTGTGCTCGGCCTCGGGTTCCTGCTCGGCCTGCCCGTGGCGGCGCTCGCGGGACCGTTGTTTGCGCGCTGGGTCGTACGGCGGGTGCCGGTGCCCACGCCGGAATTGCCGGCGACCGCGGAAACGCGCCGCGGCACGCCGTCGTTTGGCACGACGCTCGGCGTCATGAGCTTGCCGATCGGATTGATGCTGTTGGCCACGGGAGCGGATCTGCTGCTGCCGGCGGGCCACGGCGGGCGCACGACCTTGAATGTTATCGGGCATCCGGTCTACGCGCTGGTGATGGCATTTTTGGTCGCGGCGGTGGTTTTTCAACGCGCGTGCAGATTCACGCGGAAAGAGCTGCTCACGTTTACGGAGCAGAGCATCGCGGGCATCGGGCTGACGTTGTTGGTGGTGGGCGCGGGCGGCGGTTTCGCGCGGGTGTTGCGCGAGGTGGGCGTGGCTGCGGCGCTGGGCAACATCGCGGGCCACCTCCAGCTTCCGCCCTTGATCTATGGCTGGCTGCTGGCGGCGTTCATCCGCGTGGCGACCGGTTCCGCCACCGTCGCGATCACGACGGCCGCGGGTTTGCTTGTGCCGCTGCTGGCGCAGGACGTGACGATCAACCGGGAACTCCTTGTACTCTCCGTCGGCTGTGGCTCGTTATTTCTCTCTCACCTCAACGACGGCGGATTCTGGATTGTGAAGGAGTCGCTCGGGCTCACGGTGGGACAAACGTTGCGCACGTGGACCGTGGTCGAGACGTTGATTGGGATTCTCGGGCTCGGCGGCGTCTTGCTGCTCGACGCACTCTTTAAGCTATGATCCCGCCCTTCATTTTTGACGCGCATCTCGACCTTGCGCTCAACGCCATCGAGTGGAATCGCGACCTGCGAGCGCCGCTTGCCGAACTGCGCCGCCGCGAAGCCCACCTCCAGGATAAGTCCGGCCGAGGGCGCGGCACAGTTTCGTTTCCAGAAATGCGGCGCGCCCGCATCGGTCTGTGCGTCGCCACGCAACTCGCGCGACTGGAGCACGACGCCTACAGCCCGGTCTTTGGCTGGCGTTCGTCGGCCCAAGCGTGGGCGATGACGCAAGGCCAACTCGCTTGGTATCGTGCGATGGAGGAGGTCGGCGAACTCGTGCAAATCCGCGATCGCCGCCAGCTCGACGCGCACGTGGAAAAATGGCGCGACGTTGATGACGCGACGGCAGCGCGCCTGCCCATTGGTTATCTGCTCAGTCTCGAAGGCGCGGATTCCCTAGTCACGGTAGCGCACCTCGAGCGCGGGTGGCACGACGGCCTCCGCGCAATCGGTCCGGCGCACTACGGTTCCGGGGTGTACGCGCAGGGCACGAGCACCGAGGGACCGTTTCCCGCGCGCGGTCTAGAACTGCTGCGCGAGGCTGATCGCTTGGGTCTGATTCTCGATGCCACGCACCTCAGCGATGAATCGTTCTGGCAGGCGATGAAGCTGTATTCCGGTCCGGTGTGGGCGAGTCATCACAACGCGCGCGCTCTCGTGCCGCACCAGCGTCAGCTGAGTGACGACATGTTTTGCGCGCTCGTTGAGCGCGGGGCGGTCGTCGGGCTCGCGCTGGATGCGTGGATGATCGTCCCTGGTTGGGAGCGAGGGAAGACCACGCCGCAGTCGGCCAACCTGCGCTTGGAAAAACTCGTCGAGCATCTCGACCATTTTTGCCAGCTTGCGGGGAATGCGCGGCATGTTGGCTTGGGCAGCGACCTCGACGGCGCGTTCGGCAACGAGCAAACGCCGCTGGACGTGGTCTCCATCGCCGATCTGCAGCGCCTCCCGGAATTGCTTCGTGCCCGCGGCTACTCGGAAGCGGACATATCGGGAATCATGCACGGGAATTTTTTGCGATTCCTAGGCGCCGCATTGAAGTGACGCTCGAGGCAGCGCCCGGTGCCGGAGCTTCCGGGAGTGCTCCGGCGTAGGTGCAGACGGCGGCCGCGGTTTCGCACGCGATGCGAGCGATCGAAGACAGCGAGTCACCGCGCAGCAGACCGACGGCGAGGGCGGCCGCGAACGAATCGCCGGCGCCGACCGTGTCGCGGACCACCTTGGGAATACCCGGCTGATCGATTTCCTCGCTGCGCGAAACAAGGAGCGCTCCGGCGGGGCCACGTGTCAGTGCGACGAGATCGAGGTCGAAACGCACGCGCAAGGCACGGACGGAATCGCGAGGGTCTTTTTCACGGATGAGGCCGCACGCCGTGAGAACCTCATCAAGTTCGTCGTCGCTTAGTTTCAGAACGCTGGCCTCCGCAATCGATTCACGAATCAGCGCGGCGTCGAAGAAGGGGCGGCGCAAGTTCACATCGAGCACCCGCAGGAGGCCGCGCGACTTCGCGACGGCGAGGGCGCGCCGGATCGTGGCGCGGGAAATGGGGCCGCGTTGACCGAGCGTGCCGTAGTAAATGGCATCAAAGTCGGCGAGACGGGTTTCGAGAGTAGGAGTCCACGCGATTTGGTCCCATGCGGAGTTGGCATGGATTTCAAAGGTGGGTTTGCCAGCGACATCGATGCTAATGCCGACTGAGCCAGTGGGGGCGTCGGACGTAGCTAGGACGAGTGAAGTGTCGAGGCCGAAGCGACGGAGGATGGCGGTGGCTTCGCGTCCGCGCCCATCGTCTCCCACAGCGCTGAGCATGGCGACGTGGCCGCCGTGGAGTGAAGCGTGGCACGCGAAGTTGGCCGGGGCGCCGCCAAAGCGCCGACTGTCAGGGAAAAGATCCCAGAGCATTTCACCGCAGGAAAGAATGGATAGGGGTCGCATGTTTTCTCGAGCTGGCCAAAGACTAATTCGGATGGATTTGTTCAGGACACCAGCTCCAACGAAGGGAGGCCGACCACGACCTCGATGGGCTTTTCGCAAGCGGGGCCCGAAATCGTGTTTTGCTACGATGAAAACCGTGGCTGAGCGGCCACCAATCTCCTCCGACAAGGTGCTGCAAAAGAAGCGCTGCGAAGTCCTATCGCCGCTGAGCGCTGCTCGAAGAAAGGACCCGGGTCAGTTCGGTTTCCATTTGCTGGCGCACGCCGGCGGCGGCGGGGGAACCGATGAGGTTCGTGAGCTCGAAGGGGTCTTGCTGGAGATCGTAGAGTTCTTCCATGCCGGCGAGTTCGCGGTAGCGGACGTGTTTGTAACGCTCGGTCCGCACCGCGTCGTATCCCATCTTCCACATCCGGGGATACACGATGTCTGTCGTATACTCGATTAGGAAGGATTTCCGCCGATCCGTCGGGGTGCGCGTGAAGAGCGGCATCAGCGAGCGACCGTCGATGCCGGGCAGGGCTGGTGCTCCGGCGAGTTCCAAAATCGTGGGCGCGAGGTCCGTGGTGAGCGACAGGGCGGTCGGCGCAGCGCCCGCTTTCACGAGTGGAGGATAACGTACTTGCAGCGGCAGGCGGATGGATTCCTCGTAGGCGAGACGACGCTCTTCGCTGAGGCCATGCTCGCCGTAGAAGTAGCCGTTTTCACCGATCACCATTACGACCGTTTGGTTCAGCGTGCCCTGCTTTTCCAGCTCGGCGAAAATCTGACCGAGACCCTCGTCGACGGCGGCCAGCATGCGCAGGCGGTCGCGGATGGTTTCATCTGGCGTCACGGTGTCGGGGCCCAACGGCTTCAGGCCCGGGATGGGGCGTTCGAGGGCGGGTTTGCCCTTGGGTGGCACGGCGTAGTTTGCCCGTCGCGAGGGCTTGGCGCCGGCGTAGAGCGTCTTGTGCCGCTCGGCGGGAATGAAACCGCCCTCGCCGATCGCCTCCTTGGTGCCGTCGGCCCGCTGAACTTTATTTGGGTGAATCGCCTTGTGGGAGAGCATCAGCATGAAGGGCGCGGTGCGGCGCTGTTGGATGAAACCGAGGGCGCGTTGCGTGAAAATGTCCGTCACGTAACCCGGTGCGCGGGCCAGATGACCGTTTTCAAAAAGCTCCGGGTCGGCCACCTCGCCCTGGCCTTTCATCGCGACCCAATAGTCGAAGCCCGGCCGCGGCGTGGGATCGTTGCCCATGTGCCACTTGCCGACGAAGCCGGTATGGTAGCCGGCCGCCTGGAGCGTGCGCGCGAAGGTCGGCAGTTCGTGGCTGCGCGGGCTGCGCTCGGTGTTGTCGAGGATGCCGTGGTGGCGGGTTTCGAGGCCGGTGAGGATGTTCGCCCGGCTCGGCGAACACAGCGGGGTGACCGCGAAGAAATTCTTAAACTGCGCGCCCTCGCGCGCGACGCGGTCGAGATGGGTCGTGCGCGCGAAGGGATGACCGGCCGCGCCAAAATCGTCGAACCGAAGATCGTCGACCACCACGAGCAAAATGTTGGGCCGAGCTTCGGCGCCGAGAGCGGCGGCTGACCAGACGACAGAGGCGAACGCCCAAACGAGTGCCGCGACGTCTTTCTTCATGAACGTGATTCCATAGCGAGAAATGCCGATGCCAAGTCGTTAAAACTTCAGGCCGGCGCTGACATACCAAAGTCGGCCGATGGGATTGTAGGTACCGAGGTCGGCGTCGACATCGCTGCCGTAGGCCTGCGGAGCGGACGGCGGCATTTTGTCGGCGAGATTGTTGACCCCGGCGGTGAGCTTGAGGCTGGAGATGAATTTCTTCCCGCCGGGCAGCCCGATCTTTTTGAAGGTGTAGGAGACCGAGGTGTCCCACGACGTGTAGGACGGCACCGACACGCGCTTCAGGGACGGGCTGGTAGCAAAGATGATGCCGCCGGCGCCCAGATCGACGACGCTGGAGATATCGGTGTTGTTCGGGGTCGCGGACCAGCGATCTCGGCTCGAATTGAGCGCCGTGAACCACTTCACGCCGGGAATGGTGCCCTGACCTTCGGCGATGGTGGTGACATGGCCGGCGTATTCATAGCGCGTTGCGTCGGCAGTGCTTGGAACTGGTAGTCGAGGAAGAACGTCCCGGCGGTGCTGACGTTGAAATTGCCGAAGTCGGATCGGGGGAACTCGTAGTTGGCCGAAACGTCCAGCGCCTTCAATTTTTGGCCGGCGATGTTGAGGCGGGAGTCGGTGACGAAAACCACGTTGGGCGACACGCCCGAGAGTAGCAGCGCGGAAAGCTGTCCCGGCGCGGTAATGCGCGTGGGCGCCGGCAACGACGGATCCGGATTGGTGGGAAAATTACCGATCGCCACCTGGCCGATGAAGGGCGAAGCAGGCCCGGACGCGTTGACGCTTCCGAGGATGTTGGCCGCACCGGCCACGCCGACCAAGGAGAGCTGTTTCACCTCGATATAGTCGATCCCGAGCGTGAGCCGCTTCAGGGCCTTCGGCGAATAGACCGCCCCAAAGGACGAGGTCTTGGCGGTGGAGGGTTTCAGATCGGGATTGGCGCCGGAGCGTTGGCGCGCGAAACCGGGGACACCGAAAGCCCCTGGATGACTCCGGCGGCAGTGGCGCCCTCGGTGGTGGGACCAAAGAGCGCGAAGAGCGAAGGGGCGACGAAGGCTTCGGAGTAAGTGCCGCGCACGGTGAGTTGATCCCCCACCGGACGCCAGCGAACGCCGTATTTCGGGACGTGGGAGGCGCCGGCATCGCTGTATTTTTCGTAGCGATAGGCGGCGGAAAGCTCGAGCAGCCGCAGGCCGGACAGATTCATTTCCGCGCTCGTCACAGGGATGCGAATCTCGGCGAAGGCGGCATCGATGGTCCGACGCCGGGAAATGGGATCGAAGAAATTGCCGTTCTGCCAACGGCGCGAGGTGGGACCGGTGCTGAAGGAATTTTCATCGGGGGTGCCGATGATTTCCTCTTTGCGGAAATCGACGCCGACGGCGGCGCCGAACGGACCGGCGGGAAGTTTGAACCGCGAACCCGACGCGCGGGCGTCGAGCTGCGTGAGCCCCGCCTCGAAAATGTTGGCCGTGGCTCCGCGGATGTTGTCGAAGACGGACGGGGAGATTCCCTCGGGACGCGCGAGCAGGTCGATCGTGGGCTGGACGAGGGAGTTGGCCGGGGTGATGGCAGCCTGCCATTGCGCCAGTGTGGTCGTGTTGGCCGGCGCGTTGTAGTTGCGGAAAATCCGCGCGTCGCGGCCGCGGACCTGCGAATTGCCATTTGCATCGTAGCCGCCGGCGAGGGCCAGCTGGAGATTGGGCGCATAATATTGTTCGCCCAGTGAGTTCTCGAGCCGGTTGGTGTTGTAGCCGACTTCCCACTGGAAGCGGTCGCCGATCTTGCCGCGGAAACGCCCACGAAGCGGCGGAGTTGCGCGGAATTATCCGCGCGCCGCACATCCGGCGTGTAACGGAAAGCCGCAAACAACGCCGAACGCTTGGGATTGTAGGGCGCATTGACCGGGACGGCGGTCGTGATGCCGAGCGCGCCCTGCTGCGACCGACTCTCGCTCAACGAGTCCATGGCCGCGACGAACAGCTCGAGTCGCTCGGGGGTGAGTTTGGCCGTGCGCGCAAGCGTGAGCGCGCGCTTGCGCGATTCGATGGTGAGCTTAACGAAGGGAGCCAAATCGAACGAATCCGCGATTGGCTGGACGGAGGAGGCTTGCTAGTGCTTACTTGCATTAATAAGCGATATATAGCAGATGAGATGCATGGCCCGAACAGCATCTCTCATCACCTGCACTTAGGAAGACAAGGAAACGCTGGAGCGGCTGGCAGCCAGCCGAACTGAGCCGAAGTAAGCCGTGGAACGAGCCCGGATTATTCTGGGCTGTGTCGCGGGGCAACGCGTGAAGGAAATTGCCCGCCGCTGGCATACACGGCCGAATACCGTGATCAAATGGCGCGTGCGATTTTCCCAACATGGGCTGAGGGGGCTGGTGGATGCACCCCGACCCGGTGCCAAACAGATCTACGACGAGAGCTTTCGCAACCGGGTGCTGGCGACTTTGGAAACGCCACCGCCGGCGAGTCAGGCGTGTTGGGACGGCCCGGCTGTGGCGGCGGCGGTCAATGGATCGGTGCATGCGGGCAAACCACCGCCGCTCTCTCGTCCCACGCCACCTCAAGATCGACTCGCCCGCGCAACAGATCCAACTGGGCCGCGTGCACCTGCCATGGCCCCTCAAGGCCCAGCAGGTTCCCGTAATGCGCGACCACCGTCTCGTCCCTGTTTGGTTTCATCCCTCCAGCCTGCCTGCTCTCCCCGAGTCTTTGCCACTAAGAAACCGGGGGAACCCAAAATGAATGGTCAAAATCTCAGCTGACGTTGGCACGAGCTGTGTCCATTTCGTCGGACGCGCATTCATGAATGAACACCGGGGCCCAAATTGGCTAGCATGGCGGTTGCCGCCATGCCGTGTTTTCCCTTTGCGAATCGGCACGTCGGCCAGCGACGGCCCTACGTTTCAGTACATCGTTACGACGGCGTGAGCCCGACCTCATGGGCGATCAATTCACGTTTCAAGGATTCGCCGAAAGCGTAGCCGGTCAGCGAGCCATCGCCGCCGATCACACGGTGGCACGGAATAATGAGACAAATGGGATTGGTGGCATTCGCCCGGCCGATCGCGCGCGCGGCATCGGGATTTCCAATTTCAACGGCGAGTTGTCCGTAGCTACGGATCTGGCCGAAGGGGATGCGCTGGAGCGCAGCCCAGACACTTTGCTGGAAAGGCGTGCCGCTCGGGGCGAGTTTCACTGTGAAGGTCTGGCGTTTCTTGGCGAAATATTCGGTGACTTCTCGTCGGGCGTCAGCGGTGCGCACGGGATCTTGCTCGACCTCATCTGCCGTGAAGCGTTCGCGGAGTTCGGGCAGGCCGCCGAAAGCTGTGGCAATGATGGAGCCGCTGGCATTCAGGGCGACGGAGAAGTCGCCGATGGGGGTCGGGAAGGTATCGTAAAATTGTCTCATGGTGCCGTGAGCCGATTGAACTGCCATAGATGGGCGGTGGCGAGACTGCGATAGGGGGAAAACATCGGCATCAGCCGTCGGGTGGCGTCGAGGTGGGGCGTTCTTCGAGTTTCAGCAGCGGAGCGAAGTCCGTTCGTGACGTCGGTGTCACCAGAGGGCACCCAGTCGGAAAAACCGAGTGCGCGCATTATCAGGTCGTTGACCGTGTATGGGCCAAGACCGCGCAGGGCGCGGAGTGTCCGTGCAGCACGCTTGGCGGAGAGGGTGCGAAGCGCTTCAAGATTGAGTGGGCCCGTGGTGATCAGGCGCGCGGTTTCGATGAGGTCGGCCGTCTTTTGGCGCCAGAACGGGAGTGGTAACAGATCGGAGGGTTCGCGGGCCGCTACCGCCGCGGGCGCCGGTGAACACGGCAGGATTAACGCCGATTTCGCCGACGAGGGACTCGATGGTTGCGAGCACGGAATCGGCGCCACGGGCGAAGTTGTCGGGGAGGCATTCCTTGCCCGCGCGCAAACCGGACTCGCGAGCGGCTGGGCAGCAGGGGAGGAAGCGGCCGTTTTCGGGCTCCGGTAAGCGGGCCGGCACGAGGAGAGGCAAGAGATGCCCGTGGTCAACGCGCTGGTGCAGAAGCGGCGATTGGAGGCGGCGGCACCCGCCAGGACTCGGGGATACATGGTGGCCTGATTCATTCGTATCTCAAGTTATAGTGCGGGCTGACGAATGCGTCGTCCGGATAATTTCTGAGCAATTTTCCGCGCGCAGTCTCGCTGCTCGCCAACGGGCGGAGTGAGGTCAGAGCCGCTGTTTGATCGACTGAATCAGGGTAGCGTAGTCGGGCTCGGCGAGGAATTGTTTGTTCGCCGGCATCATCTCGAAGGGTGCGCCCCAGGCGACGCCATCTTCAAATTTTGGCACGAGGTGCATGTGCAGATGCGGTAGTTTGTCGGAGTAGGCGCCGTAGTTAATCTTCGTCGCATTGACGGCGGCCTTGATGGCACGGGCGGCGCGGGCAACGTCCTGGGTGTAGCGGATGAGTTCGGCGTCGGGCAACTCGAAGAGCTCGTTGACGTGTCCGTGACAGGCGACGACGCACCGGCCGGGATGGGACTGCTCTCTGAACAGGTAGAGCGTTGAGGCACTCAGAGGCGCGATCTCAATCATGAGATCGTGCAGGCGTTGGTCTCGGCGGCAGTAGAGGCAGTCAGGAAGTAGGCTCATGCAGACAGAATGGGTGGCGGGATGACGGCCGGCGATTAACGCTGCAATCCACGCAAGGTTCGCTCGACGGCGGCGAGATCGCGGTGGGCGTGGGCGGGCAGGGGCGAGGTCTCGTCGAACGCGTGCAGCGGGCCGTGACGCTCGATGGTGACGTGCGATTCGTCGATCTTTCCGGCGGCGTCTGAAGGCGGCAGGGTAAGCTTAAAATGTTCAGCGATGAAGCGATAGACAGCGGTGCGCTTCGACGGACCGTAGTCGTGGCCCTCGTTGGCGAGGTGGATGTTGGCGGTGTTTTTTCCGGCCCCGTAATAGTTGTAGATCTTCTGAATGAACGGAAACTCGATAGTCGGGTTGTGCTGAGTCCAGTCCTTGCCATCGGACACGAGCAGCAGAGGGCGAGGGGCGGCCAGCGCGGCGATCATGACGTTACTGGCGAAATGGTCCGCACTGCGGTGGATCGGTTGGCCGCTCTCGCAGAGGCAGCCACCGAAAAAGTAGGACGACACCATGACGACGGGCGCGCTGAGGGTGACACGTGGGTCGAGGGCCGTGAGCAGGAAGGTTTGGGTGCCGCCGCCTGATTCGCCCGTGACGGCCACGCGCTTCGGATCGACACCGTCGATGGACAGCAAGTAATCGAGGGCGCGGATGGTATTCCAGACTTGCAGCGTCTGCGTGAACGGCTGCTTGTGCGCCTCCTGACCGACCTGCGTGCTGGAGTCGCCATAACCGACCATCTCAATCGAAAGCACGATGGCACCCATGCGCGCGAGCGTGCCGCCACGCGCTTGAACGGTTTCGGTGAAGCGGCCCTGTTTTTCAAAATCAGCCGGCGTCTTGATGGTCGCGCCGTGACCGTGCGTCGTGAGGACCGCGGGAAAGGGGCCCTTGGCCGTGAGGGGACGGTAGATATTTCCCGTGACGAAGTAGCCCGGGACGGATTCGAACGCGACGTTCTCCACCGAGTAGCCGTCGTAAGTGCGCTTGGCGCGGACGAGCGGATTGAGCGGCGTGCGCTTCGGCCAGGGCGACAAGCCGGCCCCCGCTTGAATCCGTTGACGGATGTGTTGGCCGTAGGCCTCCCACGAGGCGCGGTCGGGAAATTGGGCGAGCGCGGCGTCGAGGGTGGCCTTGCCCTGTTCGGGTTTGAGGTAGCCGCCGACGCAGAGCGCGGGGCCGGTGGCCGGTACCGGAGGGAGGCCAGCCGGGACCCAGTTGATCGCGGGAGCGGCCAAGGCGATGAAAGGCGTGAAGAGCAACAGCGCGGGGTGACGTAGGAGCATTGGCGAGGACTAGGTGGGGGTTGCGAGGTCGTCACTTGTTTTTTCCGTTGGAAGCTGAGACGCGTTGGCGGACAGTGGGACCGACATGCTTCCCCCTTTTCCTGATTCGTGGCTGCCCTTGCTGCGTGCAGAACGCGCGCAGGATTATTTTCGGGCGCTCGAGACCTTTCTCGAATCCGAGATGCAAAGGGGCCAGACCGTGTTGCCGGCGGGCGCAGAAATTTTCAACGCCTTGAAATTTACGTCCTACGAAAACGTGAAGGTGCTGCTCCTCGGGCAGGACCCGTATCCGAATTCCGGCGATGCGCATGGGCTGTGCTTCTCGGTGCGACCCGGCGTGAAGGTACCGCGCTCGTTGCAGAACGTTTACAAGGAGCTGCGCGCTGACGTGGGGTTTCGGATACCCAATCACGGCACGCTCGAAGCGTGGGCGCGGCAGGGTATGCTGATGCTCAATACTGTGTTGACGCTCCGATCCGGAGAGGCGTTCTCCCACCGCGGGCGAGGGTGGGAACGCTTTACCGACCGGATCATCGCCCACGTGAACGCGAAGCCGACGCGCGTCGTGTTCGTGCTGTGGGGAAAAGCGGCGCAAGCGAAGCGGTCGCTCATCACCGCGCCGCATCATCGTGTCGTGGAGTGTGGCCACCCGTCGCCGCTGTCGGCGCGATTTTTCATGGGTTGCCGTTGCTTTTCGAAGATCGACGCGCACCTCGCAGAGGCGGGTCTGGCGCCGATGATTTGGCAGATCGCGGACGTCTAGTTTATGGGCATCGCCGTTGGTGCGAGCAGAGGACCGTCAGCGTCACCAGCGGCCGATATTAAACGCTAAAAATCTCTCGGCTCGCTTGACCCGTCCCTCGTGCGTTGGGGCGAGCGCGAGCGAGCGGTTGAAAGAAAACAACCGGGCCGTGATCCCCCAAAGGCTGAATCCGTTCGGCTGACTCCGTTCGGCTGTTCTTCACCTCCGCTGGTGGCCGGTTGATTTTTAGCCCGAGTTCCGCAGTTCGACGCTGAGCCGAAAATTATTTTCAGAGGAGAGGTCACCGGAAGGCGGTGCGGCTGCGAGAGAGAAAATCCGAAAGTCGGTGTGGTGCCGAACACCCCATTGTTTGGGGGGAGGATTTTCGGCGAGACTGCCGGTATGTTTCTCCGACGCAAAAACAAATCCTCCCGCGGTGTCGGTTACAGCTATTGGAGTCCGTGCGAGACCTACCGCACGGCGCGGTCCACATCAGCGCGTGGTCGCGCCACTGGGCAAGCTCGACGAGCGCGAGGCCGCGCAACTGGCGCAAGGCTGGGCGGACTTGTCCGCGTTGTTGGCCGGCGAGCCAGCGCCGAAACCCGCCGCCACGCCCGATCTGCCTGAGCCGTCGGCGCCACCCCCGGCCGCGCCGCCGCCACAATGGGAACAGGTGGACGCGCGCAGCGTGCGGGTCGAGCGCGCGCGAGATTTCGGCGAGGTTTACCTCGGTCTGGCGCTGTGGCGTCGGCTCAAGCTCGATGAACTGCTGGCCACGCTGCTGCCGGCGTGCCGCGAGGCGGTGGATTGGGGCCGCGTCGCCGCGCTGCTCACGATTGCGCGGTTCTGCGCGCAGCGTTCCGAGCTGGGTATCGCCGAACATTGGTATGGCACCACCGCGCTCGACGATCTGCTCGGCGTCGCCCTGAAGTTGGTCAACGACGACCGCCTCTATCGTGCGCTCGATCAGCTCGGCGCACACAAGGACGCCCTCTGCACCCACTTGATGGAATGTTACCGGTAATGGTTCGGCGTGCGCTTCGAGTTTTTGCTCTACGATGTGACCAGCACGTTCTTCGAAGGTCAGGCCGCGCGCAACGATCCGGCGCAGCGCGGCTACTCGCGCGACCAACGCTCCGATTGCAAGCAGGTGTGCATCGGCCTGGTCTGCACGCCCGAGGGCTTGCCGCTGTCCTTCGAGGTGTTTCCCGGCAACCGAGCGGACGTCACCACCGTCGAGGAGATCGTCACGGCGATGGAAACAAAATTCGGCACGGCGGAACGTATCTGGGTCATGGACCGCGGCATGGTGAGCGAGGCGAACATCGCCTTCCTGCGCGCGCAAGGCGCGCTACCTCGTAGGCACCCCGAAGAGCTGGCTGCGCCACCACGAGGCGACCCTGCTGGAGCAATCAGACTGGCACGAGGTGCAGGACGGACTCGAAGTGAGGCTGGTCGCGCACCCCGACGGTGAGGCTGGCAAAAAATACGTGCTCTGTCGCAGCGCGGCCCGGGCCGAGAAAGAGCGCGCCATGCTCCAGCACCAAAGCGACGGGTCGACCGCCGCGCTGATCAAAA
>SYGN01000079.1 GCA_005799525.1 Opitutaceae bacterium
ACTGTAGATCTGTGCAGATCTGATGCTGCTGTAGCTGTGTTGTAGGCCAGCAGCTACAGCTCCGATTTGGCCCCTAGCGTTGGAACCTCCACATGCCATGGATGAGGCCCTAAAAAGACACACACTCGCATCGCGTTCGTCCGCATTTGCTCCGGCAAATTCGAGCGCGACATGACCGTCATCCATCAGCCCAGCGGCCGCACCATCCGCCTCTCCTCTTCCCATAAACTTTTCGGCCAGGACCGCGAAACCGTCGATGAAGCCTGGCCCGGCGACGTCATCGGCCTCGTCGGCCACGACAGTTTCCGGATCGGTGACACCCTGACTGAGGACAAATCCATCCGCTATGACGAGATCCCGCGCTTCCCGCCGGAGGTCTTCACGTTCATCGCCAACCCCACGCCCTCCGACGCGAAAAAATTCCGCGCCGGCCTTGAACAACTCCTCCAAGAGGGCGTCGTCCAATCCATCACGCTCCGCGCCGGCATAACGACCTCTACGCTCCTCGCCGCCGTGGGCACCCTGCAATTCGAAGTCGTCCAATGGCGCCTCCAAGCCGAATACGGTGCCGAGTCCCGCCTCGATGTCTCGCCTTGGAGCCTGATGAAGTGGCTCGCACCCGCCGACCCCGCGCAAAAACTCCCCGACCCCTCCCTCTTTTTGGTGCCCAGTGGTGTCGCCTTCGGCGCGGACAAACTCGACCAGACCGTCGCCCTGTTCCCCAGCGAATGGACGATGCGTTATTTTGCGGAAAAAAATCCCGCCGTCCGCCTCCACGACCTCCCACTCGAGCAGACCAAACCGTAAACGACGACGCCTTGCCGCGACTTCGTTGCGCGGAATCTCCGGATTCTGCTCGCCCCGGCGAAAAAAACTTTCTCCCTCTCGCAGATGATTTTTCTGTGCCGCTTGCTGCTGCTCGCCACCACCGTCGCCCTCACGCCATTGGCCGCCGCCAAGAGCAAATCCACGCGCCCCGCCGAAACCGATCAGACCACATCCTACAAAGGAGCGATTGTCACTGACGCCGCGACCGGTGCCGTCCTCTACGAGCACCGCGCCGACTACGAGGGCCCGCCCGCCAGTATGACCAAACTCATGACGTTTGCCGTGCTCCACGACAAACTCGTGGCTGGCAGTCTCTCCCTCACCGCGCCCGTCCGTATCATGAATGAGGATAACATCGGCGGCACCCAGGTCTTCCTCGATCCGCGCGAAACGTTCCCCGTCGAAGAACTCATCTACGCGATGATGATCCAGTCCGCCAACGACGCCGCGCGCGCCCTCGCCCGTTTCGCCGCCGGCTCAGTCCCGGCCTTTGTCGAACTCATGAACGCCAAGGCCCGCCAGCTCGGGATGACTCACACCACTTTCCGCACGCCGCACGGACTCCCGCCCTCGAGCCGCCGCCTCGCGGACACCGATCTCACCACGCCGCGTGACTACGCCGTCCTCTGCCGCCACCTGGTGATTAACACCACGGTGCTGAAGTATGCGGCGGTGAAAAACCGCGACTTCGGCCCCAACCGCGCAAAAGGCCCGATGAAAATGGAGAACCACAATAAGCTCCTCGGTAAAGTCAGCGGGGTGGATGGCCTCAAGACCGGCTTTACCGCCGCCGCCAGCTACTGCATCAGCCTCACCGCCGAACGTAATGGCCGCCGCATTATCGTCGTGATTATGGGCTCACTCGGGCCCGGCGGCCTGATCGACAAAGGCAAGGCCCGCGACCTCAAGGCCGTCGAACTCATCGAGCGCGGCTTCGCGGCCTTGCCAGTCGGCGGCCCCGCCTTTGCCCCGGCGCGACCCGTCGACCACTCCCCCCTCTCCCTCGCGCCCCAGCCCCCGACGATCAAGCCCGCCGCTCCCACCGAGGCCGACCAGCCCGTCATCAAGTTCTCGATCCCCGCCCCGAAAAAATAATTCGCGCGTGGTGCGGTCGAATGTAACGGGAAGTAAAGTCAGCTGGCTCGCTGTCAGCGTGGCCCGGGCGTCTCGCCCGTGAACGTACAGGGCATCGCGCCCGGAAATTGCCACAACTATGGTGAGCCACGCCCAGGCCACTTCAATCGCGGACTTCACTTCCCGCGACACCCGGTGCGGTCAGTGCTCCAGCACCATGCTGAGGAGACCGACGATGGAGAATAATCCGCCGAGCAATCCGGCTTCAAATCGCTCGAATTTCTTCACCTGGATTTTCTCCAGCCCCACGAGCGCCAGCCACGTAAACAATAACATCCCTGCAAAGGTCGCCGCCGCGAGGATCACGCTGAGTACCAAAAATCCGCGCCAACCGAATTGCACCCCCGAAAGATAGATCGGCAGAAAGGCTTCGCAGGGCGAGAGCGTGAGCATGAGAAATAGTCCGCTGATCGCCGCCCAATCTCCTTTTTTCTGCGACACGAGTTCGCTGTCCTTCAACTCCCCATCCCAGTGGCTATTTTCCGCAGCTTCGTGGCCACAGTGTTCGTCCGCATGATGGTGCCCACCCGGCACGGGATGGTGACAAATCCCCGCCCCCCGCCATTGCCGCCAAAAATAATACACGCCGACCGCGAGCAACACCGCGCCAGCAATCTTGGGAAACGCCTCGCCCAGACTCTCGTCCACTTGAAACCCCAACCACGCCAGGCCCAGCCCGAGCACCGTCGTCAACGCGACATGGCCGAGCCCCGCGAAGACCGTCACGAGCAGCGTTTTTGCCCGATTCCACCCCCGTGCCCGCGCCACCAGCACGAACGGCAACCAGTGCGTCGGAATCGCGGCATGAAAGAACGCCACGGTAAATCCGGTGACAGCCAAGGTCGTGAGCACAGTTGAATTCATCAGGTGAAGGGTCAGCCAGCACGGCCCTCGCCACGCTGTCGAACCTGAACCCTATCAAAGTCGTCAAGTCCCCCACCGCTTTTTCCCCAGGGGACGCGCGCTGGGGACTCGACGCCCTCGTCGCGTCGCTCGCCGCGCCAAAATCGTTCTCGTTCTCGCTCGCCGTTCCCGTTCTCCTCTTGTGATCACTTCGTCCATGCTTTCCACGTCTACGCCCGACGTCTCCACCGTCCGCTCCTATCTTCTCGGCCTGCAAGCCAACCTCTGCGCCGCGCTCGAACAGGTAGACGGCACCGCGAAATTTCGCACCGACGATTGGACGCGCCCCGAAGGCGGCGGCGGGCGCACCCGCATCCTCGCCGACGGCCCCGTCTTCGAAAAAGCCGGCGTTGGCTTCTCGCACGTCCGCGGCACCACACTCCCGCCGTCCGCCACCGCGCACCGCCCCGAGCTCGCCGGCCAACCGTGGGAAGCCCTCGGCGTTTCCATCGTGATTCACCCGCGCAATCCCCACGTCCCCACCAGCCACGCCAACGTCCGCTTCTTCACCACCACGCCCAACTCCGAGGCCCCAAATCCTCACGCCGCGCCCCGCGCGGCGTGGTGGTTCGGCGGCGGCGTCGACCTCACGCCCTACTACGGCTACGAGGAAGACTGTACCCACTGGCACCGCACCGCCCGCGATGCCGTCGCACCCTTGGGTGAAACGCTCTACCCGCGTTTCAAAAAAGCGTGCGACGACTACTTCTTTTTGAAACACCGCGCCGAACCC
>SYGN01000080.1 GCA_005799525.1 Opitutaceae bacterium
GAGAGGCAGGAGATTTTGATCGTTCCTCGTTATCGTAATCTATCTCGTTCTCTCGGGTCTTGGTTGAGGGAGTAAAAGAAGGGGGAGAATGAGGAACGAGAACGATTACTTTTGGATCGCGGCGGAGGGGGAGGTGAGGACGAGGAAAATGGCGGTGTTGACGCGGTCGAGGGTGCTCGTGGTCGAGGGGAGCGCGGCGAGTGCGGTCGTAACGCGCGTGCGAGTGGTGGCGGAGAGCGAGCCAGCGGTCAGGACTGTGCTGAGGTGATCGAGGAGGGCGGGTGGGTTGTTCGCGAGGGATTGCTCGAAGGTGGTGTTGAGGGTGAGCACGTAGGGCGCAGCGGTGGTGGGCACTCCGCCAGAGGTCGGGATGACTGCGTTGACAAAGTTGCGCAGGAAATTGGGCGTGGTGATGGCGAAATTATCGTCGGTGATTTCAAACTCAGGTGCGACGAGACCGGCGGCGGCGACCGGGCCGGGGAGGACGTAATCGGAGTGGTAGAAGTTGAAGACCGTGGGGGAACGCAGAGCGGCTTGGGCAATGTTGCTCAGTGCGCTGTAGATGAGGGTGGTGGAGTTGATCGTGGAGATCTCACCCTGCGTGGCGGGCTTGGGGGTGGCGCTGGTGATGGGAACTCCATTAACGGCGTGCCGGTAGCCGAGGAAGCGACCGCTGGTGGATGAGGCGCCGAAGGTTCGGAGCAAGCCGGTTAGGCGGAGGAGGGGCTCTTTGAGTTTACCGTAAGTCGCGTTGCTCGCGACGGACGGGGAGCGGGCCTCGTAGTCGGTGAGAATGGCACGGACGACGGCGCCGAGGTCACCGCGGGTGCCGGAGCCGTTGTCCATGAATTTCTGGGACACGCGGTAGACATAGGCGGGGCTGGGATTGCTCGTGACGAGGCGCTGGATGAGGAGCTTCGAGATAAACGGCGGGGTGTTGGCGTGGTTGAAGAGCGCATCGAGGGCATCTTTGAGGTCTTTGGTGCCGCCTTGACCGGCGGGGATGGGCGTCGCGGAGACGGGTGCGATGTTTTTGACGGTATCGTCGTGGAAGTCGGGGAAAACTTGCATCGCGGTGTAGTAGTTGGTGCCGGCGGTGCGGAACTGGGTGAGATTGGTCGAGGGATAGGCCCAGCCAGTGAAGACCTTGGCCATCTCCGTGATCGTCGTCTGATCGTAGGTCGGGAGCGGCAAGCCGTCGGGGCCCAGCGCGAGGGTGCCGTCAGGCTGGAGTTGGACGAGACCGATGGTGAACAACTGCATGACCTCGCGGGCGTAATTTTCGTCGGGCGTGGTGCCCGTGCGGGGATCGGCTTTGGCGTTGCGGAGCGAGCTGAGATACTCGCCCATAAGCGGGCTGCGGGTGACGTTTTCGAGGAGGCTGCGGAAGTTGCCGAAGGCACCGTTGCCAAGGATATCGTAGTAGTTCGCGATCGGTTCGGCGCGGCTGTCATCGCCGAGCGCCACGTCGGAGATGACGAGGATCTGGCTGAGGGCGTAGGCGACGCGTTGGCGCAGTTGGTCGGGGGCGGTGAGGGAATTCTTGAACCACGCGGACTGGCGATTCTGGAGGTGAATGGCGTTCCAATTTGTGAAGCTGCCGCTGCCGCCGTAGGTGGTGCGATCGAATTGGATGGCGGTCCGGTGGGAAGTGAACGGTCGGGCCAATTGAGACGTAACCCAAGTGTCGATACTGCCACCGGTGAGACTCTCGATTTCCGCTTTGGTCGGGCCGAAGGTAGCCTGGGTGAGGAGGCGCGCGGCGTCGTTGGCGGTGACGTTGGTCAATGCGAAGTCGGGCGCTGCGGCTGGCGCGACGAAGGTGCGGGAGCCGGTGCCTTGAATGAAGGTGCCCTTCACTTCGCCGGCAGGATATTTGGCGGTGTCGATGCGGACGGAGATGTTGCCGCTCTTGATAGCGGCGACGAGGTCGGCGACGGAGTAGGCGCCGGTGGGGACGAAGTTCCACTGAGCCCCGGTGACCTGACCTTGGGGTAAATTGAACACGTAATCTTCGCTCGCGCCGATGGTGAGGTGGGCGGTGATTTGGGTGGAGCTGAGGTTGGAGAAGGAGACGTTGACTGCGGCGAGCGTGCCGCTGGAGCTGAGGAGAATCGTAGCGGTACCCGAGGCGGTGGATCCGCCGACGGCGGTCGTGGTCGGGCGGACCGATGCGAGGTAGAGGGTGGCGGGTGTGTCGGAGATCGTGACAGTCGCGCTGCTTTGCGCGCCGATGAGGTAGCCGCCGCCGGTGGCGAGGGAGAGGACGACGGTGTCGGTGCCGTCGACTTGGACATCAGGGTTGGGCGAGAGCGGAATTTTCACGCTCGTGGCGCCCGAGGGAATGACGACGGTGCCGAGGAGGGCCGGATAGTCGAAGCCGTTGACGGCAGAACCGCCGACGCCGTAGTTCACCACGAGAGGCAGGCCGTTTTCGCCGGTGCGCGTGAGGGTGAACTCGCCGGGATTGGTGCCGGATTCATCGCTGGTGGCTTTGGTGGCGACGATGGTGACGGTGGGCGGATTGGCGGGCGTAAGGTCGTAGGCTTCGATAATGGCGAGGCCGCTGCTGCCTTCGTTGCCGGAAACTTGGATGCCATAGTTACCGGGAGCGAGATCGAGGAGGACGGCCGAGTCTTTGCTGCCGGCCGGGAACGTGAAGGCACCGGCGAGGCTGAAGGCGTTGGTGAGACCGACGGTGTCGGCGGCACGGGTATCGGAGGGGGTGCCCCAATTATCGTTGGAGGCGAGGCTCGTACCGAGGGAGTTGGTGATGCGAATGGTGGGATCGGCAAGGGTGCCGGTGAGGCCGAAGGCACCGAGGGCGGGGCCGGCGGTGCGGATGAGAAGTTTGCGGGTGCCGGTGCCGAGCGCGATGACCATGCCGATGATCGGACTTGACGCGGCGCTGATGGTGAGGCGGGTGGAGGTGTTGAGGAGCTTCGCGCCGGTATTGCCGATTTCGTAGACCTCGGCGAGGGCGACCCCCGTGGACGTGCCGGTGCCAGCGACTTGGGCGGTGTAGTTGCCGGGGGGGAGCGTCACGATCACGGCGGAGTCACGGCTGGTGGCGGTCAGAGCAAAGGCACCGACGCGGGCGAAGGCGGCGGAAAGTTCGGCGGCGGAGGTACCGCTTGACCCGAGTGGGGTGGCCCAGTTGTCGTTGGTCGCGATGATGGCGTTGGTGCTGTTGAACACGGTGAGCACCGGGTCGGCGAGGGCACCGGCGACACCGAAGCCGGAAAGGGTCGGGCCGACGGCGCGGATGAGGACCGGTTTGTTGGGGCCGGGCCCGATCACGAAGCCAAGGGTGAGCACGGAAGGGCCGGTGCCGCTCAGGGCGCGGGCGGAGATGTTGGCGAGGCGCGGCTCTTGGGGGTGGGCCGTGGGAGCCAGAGCGGCGACGGCGGCCATTGCCAAGGAGGAGCGGAGCAGCGAGGTGGCGGAAATGAGCGGGGATTTCATGCGACGCAAAAATGGAGCAGAGCGAGCAACCGAGAGGGACGGGAGGAAAGGAGGAGCGTGATAGGAGAGGCTGGGTCCGGCGAGCGGCAGATACCGGAGAGAACATCAGGGATGTTTGTGAGTGAGAGCGGAGAAGGCTAATAAAAATTTGCGGAGCTGAGGGGTGGCGCGAAGCGGTCACGCACGGATTGAAGGAGCGCGCGGGGATCGCCATGGCCGGCGCGGTGCAGGCCATCGTTCGCTGACGTTCGCTGCGTCGTGGCTGCCACTCGCGGCTACGGGCGGAGTTTAGCGCACGGTGCGGAGCTGCACGCTGTCCACGAGGCGGTCTTGGGAGACGATGTCGGTGGCGACGATGAGTTTGTCGCCGGGGACGATGCGGCCCTCGCGTCGGAGGAGGGCGATGGCGTTTTCGATCGTGACGTCGGGCTCGGAGGCGAGCGGCATCAGGACGGGTGCTACGCCGCGGAGGAGGCGGAGCTGGCGGAACACTTCGGGCGACGGAGTGAAGGCAATGATCGGGGAGTGGACTGGGCGCAGCATTGCGAGTCCCTGCGCCATGAAGCCGTGGCGCGTGAACGTGAGGAGCTTTGAGCGCGGGAGCTCGTTGGCGAGGACGACGGCGGAGTGGAGCACTTTCATCCGCTCGCCAGTGAAGACGGCAGGTGGGCGGGATTCGCCACACTCTTCCTTTTCAATGCGACGGGCAATTTTATCGAGCATCTGCACGCACTCGAGCGGGTATTTGCCGATCGTGGTCTCACCGGAGAGCATGACGCAGTCGGCGAGTTCAAAGACGGCGTTGGCGACGTCGGTGATCTCCGCGCGGGTCGGGACCGGTTGCGAAATCATGCTCTCCAACATGTGGGTGGCGACGATGACCGGGCGGCCTTGGGCGAGGCAGGCGCAGACGGCGCGGCGCTGGATCACGGGGAGTTCCTCGAACGGGCACTCGATGCCGAGGTCGCCGCGGGCGACCATCAGGGCGTCGCAGGCGGTGACGATACTGTCGAGGTTATCGATGGCAGACTGGTCCTCGATCTTGGCGATGATGCGGCAGCGGGATTTTTTCTCGCTGAGAAACGCGCGGAGCACCGCGATATCTTTGGCTTCGCGGACGAAAGAGAGGGCGATGAAATCGATGCCCTCTTCGAGGCCGACGGTGGTGTCGGCGCGGTCTTTTTCGGTGAAGGAAGGCAGGTTTACCTTTACGCCGGGGAGGTTGATGTGCCGTTTGGATTTCAACTCGCCGGGGATCAGGACGCGGCAACGGATGCGGGCCGCGTCCGTGGCGAGGACTTCGAGGCGGAGGAGGCCATTGTCGACGAGAACGGTGTCGCCGATCTTGATGTCGTTGACGAGGTCCTTGTAGTTGACGTCGACGGAGCTGATTTCCTCGCCGCCCTCGATATCGGAGCTGCTGGCGCCGGGTTTAACGGTGAAGTCGAAGATCTCGCCGGCTTTAAGCTCGATGGGCACGGTGAGGTCGCCGGTACGGATTTCGGGGCCCTTAATGTCCATCATGATGGCGACGTCGTGGCCGATGCGGGCGCTGACGGCGCGGATGCGGCGGATGACCATGCGGGTCCAGTCGTGTTTGGCGTGCGCCATGTTGAGGCGGACGATACCGGCACCGGCGCGAAACAATTTCTCGAGCATCTCTTCGCTTTCGGTGGCGGGCCCGAGGGTGACGATAATTTTGGTGCGGCGGATGGAATCGGCGTTCATGCGAGGACGGTGGTGCAGGAAACGGGCTGATCGCGCAAGGGCGAGGGGCGTAAAGGTCGGTCGCGGGGGGGGGCACGAGGGAGTTCGGGCGGGGTCACGGAAAGCATTTGGCGGTGGGAGATTTGCAGCCTCGGCAGGATTTTCCGTGCAGCGTATGCCATTTAAGTTACAACCCCCATTCCATGAGTTCGTCGTCCGCGGCCGGTGGAAAAATTGAAACAGTACGTTTGGTCCTGCCGCCCGGCTATGGCGCGAGGCGTGGGCTGAATTGGAGCGTTGTGGGGTTGCTCTACACAAGCTTCTATATGTGCCGCTACAACATCTCCATCGCGAACAAGGCGATGTCGGATGAGTTTCATTTCTCGAAGGAGAACATGGGCGATATTCTCGCG
Organism: Opitutaceae bacterium; assembly: GCA_005799525.1. GTDB lineage: Bacteria > Verrucomicrobiota > Verrucomicrobiia > Opitutales > Opitutaceae > GAS368. The sequence goes on from SYGN01000080.1 coordinate 5,586, forward strand.
GCGTTTTTCTACGCGTATGCGATCGGACAAGTGGTGAACGGGCTGCTCACCGACCGGCTGGGTGGGAAGAAGGCGTTGTTGATCGGCGCGGCGGGCACGGTGATCTGCAATATCGCGTTCGGCGCGGCGTCGTTCATGGGGATGCTCTGGCTGTTCATCGTGTTGCGCGGTATCGATGGTTACGCGCAATCGTTCGGGGCCCCGGGATTCATCAAGATCAACGCATCGTGGTTTAGCGCGACGGAGCGCGGCACGTTTGCGGGAGTGTTCGGTTTCATGATCAACCTCGGGCGGGTGGCGATCAACCAGCTCGGGCCGGCGTTGCTCGCGGGCTTTGTGTTTCTGGGGATGTGGCAGGTTCCGGCGCAGCACTGGCGGATGCTCTTCTTTGTGCCGGCGGGGATCGCGGCGATCGTCGCCGTGGCGCTCGCGATCTGGGCCCAGGATACGCCGGAGGAGGCGGGCTTTCACGAAGTCTTTAAGGGCGAGGCCGATCACGACGACACCGTGAAGGCGGATCTCCGGGATGTGTTCGTCACGATCGTCTCGAATAAATTCGTCTGGATCATGGCTGGCGCCTACGCCTGCACGGGTGCGGTGCGGCAGACGGTGGACCAGTGGTTTCCGCGCTACATGCAGGAGGTGCACAAGATCAACCTCGATGAGCCGCTGTTTCTCGTCGTGGGTTTTTTGATACCGTTCGTGGCGTCGGCGGGGTCGTTTATTTCCGGCGTCGTGTCGGATCACCTGTTTGGCGGGCGGCGCGCGCCGGTGGCTGCGTGGATTTATTGTGTCGAAATTGTCACGATTTTGATCGCGTCACGGGTGAGCGGAGCGACGGCCATCGCGGTGGCGTTTGTCATGGTGGCATTCACGGCGAACTCCACGCACTCACTGCTCGGGCCGGCGGCGGCGATGGACATCGGTGGGCGGAAGGCGGCGGCGTTCGCCTCGGGGTGTATCAATTCTTTTCAATACCTCGGCGCGGGCTTCGCGATGCAGATTCTGGGGCGGCTGCTGGATAAGACCGGCTACACTTACTTTTTTTATTTCATGGTGCCGTGGGCGGTGTTGGGGGCGGTGCTGATGTTTAGCATGGCTGGGCAGCGGAATTTGCGAAAGGGGTCGGGGCATTGACGCGCGAGAATTCAGCTGAGTGCTGAGGGTTGAGCGATGAGCACCTGAAAGCGGCCCTCGGCATCGAGGTGTCTGCAAATCCGAGGTCCTAGACGTCGTAGAACGGCGTGCCTTCGCCGGGGGCGACGATAGAGAATTCGCAGCTGGGGAGGGTGGCGCGGACGCCGGCGAGGGCCTGTTCGACGGCGGCGGGAGAATTACATTCGCTCGAGAGGTGCGTGAGGTAGACACGGCGCCAGCGAGGGTAAGCGATGGCGGCGAGGAGTTCGCGTGTGGCCTCGTTGGAGAGGTGGCCATGGCGGCCGGAGATGCGCTGCTTGAGCGACCAAGGGCGCTTGGTGTCGGCGGCGAGGAGGTCGGAGCAGTGGTTGGACTCGACGACGACGACGTCGCACTCGCGGAGTTGTTCGCGGACGTTTTGCGGGGCGTGGCCGAGATCAGTGACGTAGGCGAGAGAACGGCGCGGGGACAGCAAGTCGTCGGCGTGGCCGGTGGTGAAACGGAAGCCGACGGGTTCCTGGGCGTCGTGCGGGACGGCGAAGGTGGTGACCTCGAGATCGCGGTAGCGGAAGCGCGAGCCGGTTTCGAAGAGCTGCCAAGCGGGGCGGTGGGCGGCGTCGAGTTTGGATTGGACGGCGCGGCTGGTGGCGGGATTGGCAAAGATCTGGATGTGCGGGTGCTTTTTCAGGCCGTCGATACCGGCGGCGTGGTCGTTGTGTTCGTGCGTGAGAAAGATGGCATCGATGCGCGCGAGGGATTCGCCGGCGTCGAGGAGGAGGGCGGAGAGTTTTTTCGCGGAGAAGCCGGCGTCGACGAGGACGCGCGCGCCTTCGGTGATGAGCAACGCGGCGTTGCCCGAGCTACCAGAACCGAGGATGCGGAAACGCATGGGCATGAGTGCGAGTGAAAGTGAACGTGAAAGTGAGCGTGAACGCTAAAGTGAAGGGAGAGGTCGCGGGGCGGGAGGGCCAAACTAAAACGTCGCAACGGCCAAGCGCGCAAATGTCGGGGGGGGGGTAGGGACGGCTCCCGAGCCTTCCGGGATTCCGAAGGCAGACGCGAGTGGCGGCCGCCTCGGAGCGGCGTTCCTACCACTGGCAGAGGGCTGCGATGCCGGCGGCGGAGCCGTCGCGGGCCCAGCTATCGAGCTGCGCCTGGTCTTTGAGTTGTTGGCCGCGGGCGCGGGGGACGGCGGCGAAGACGTTGGCGCACTCGGCGAGGCCGGTCATGTCGCCCCAAAGTTTCTCGAATTGGGCGACGGGATAGATGTCCTCCTGGCCGTGGCCCCAGCGTTTCTTGACGTCCTTGAGGGTAACGTAGGTGGGGACGCGGGCAGCCATGGTGCGGACGGCGGCAGCGGTGCGGACGGAGTCGGCGAGTTCGGCGCGCGTGAGTCCGAAGAGGGCGAGCAGGCGGTCGATGTCGATCCAGCAGGAGTTCGTGTTGTAGTAGGTAAGATTGAATTCGTCGGACTCGCGCGGGAGGGCGAGGCCTTCGATGAGGCGCATGCGGCCGTCGACGCGGGCGAGGCCGCCGCCGTGGTCTTCGATCCGACGGGGGATGACTTCCCAGCCGAGGGTGGCGCCTGAGGCTTGGAACCAGCCGACGAGAGCGGGATCGAGGGTAGCGCCGAGCGTATCAATATTGTGGACGAGGAGCGTGCGGAGCTGCGGGCGGGCGGTGAGGAGGCGGGCGAGAGTGCCGTTTTTCAGGAGGTTCGGAATTTCGAACCAGTGACCGACCGGGTGGAGGCATTGGCCGGGAAGATTGTCCGTGTAGTCGGCACCTTCGCCGATGGTGCGCGCCCAGTGGGTGAGCGCGGCGCGGATGCTGTCGCGCATTTTCTCTTTTTGTTCGTCGAGTTTTTGTTGGGCGGTTTCCTCCCACGCGAAGATGAGGTCGCGCACGGCGGGAACGAGACGGAGGCCGATGGAGCGGCCGGGGGAAAGGAAGAGGGTGCGGTCGAACGCGGCCGGGTAGGCGGTGCGGAGCGTGTGCTCGATGGGTGCGCGGGTGAGGTTGCTCGTGGTGAAAACGTGGGGGACGTCGATGCCGTAGAGGGCGGCGGTGTGGCGGGACTTCGCGAGGTGGACATCGGCGAAGCTCCGGTGTTGGCCGGCGAACGTGGCGAACGGATGGAGGGCCTTGACGACGCCGGCGCCTTGGGTCCAGCGCGAGCCGACGCCAGCGGCGTAGGTGATGACGGCGCATTCGCCGCGAGCGAGGGAGGCTTCGCCAGCCTCACGGTAGGAGCCCGCTGGCGGGCGATGCGGGGCGCGGGAGGCCGATCCATCGCCCGCGAGCGGGCTCCTACCTTCGGAGGAGGACAGGTTGAAGAGATCGGAGGAGGAGACGTCCTCGATGCGGGTCGAAGGGGCGAGGCGGTTCATCGCGAGGCCGATGCGGCCGGCGCGGAGATCGGCGCGGATTTGCTCGTGTTGCTTGCGGTCGAAGCCGTTTTGCGCGAGCAGGGCGGCGAGGGTGTGGTTCGCGTGCGCGGCGTCGGTGGACGTGGGCAGCAGGCGGTCGAGGAGGGTGGGAAGGGCTGCGGTGAAGGGGGGTGCCGTCCGGGCGGCGCGGGTGAATTGGCCGAGGTCGGTGCGTTCGCGGGCGGTGAGGTCGCGGGCTTCGCGGCGGAGGTAAGCGGGCACCGTGAGTTGATAGAACTCGACGGGCAGGAGGGCGTCGGTGCCGGAGAGCAGCGCCGCGACGGAGCCGTGTTCGTTGATGGCGAAATCGTAGACGACGGGGTCCATCGCGAACGGGAGCGAGGCGTGGAGCTCGCGTTTCGTGGCGAGCATGATTTCGAGCAGGCGGGTCTGGGCCTCGGCCCGACGATGCGGCGCGAAAATAAACCCCATGCCGCCGCCGGACATACCGCCGAGCATCCAGAAACCCCAGAAATCTTCGCCGAACGCGTCGCGGGTGCGGGCTATAAGTTGCTCGGTGTAGTGGTTGCTCACCCACGGAATCATCGTATGGAGCGGCCCGAAGAAATTTTCGGTGAGCGCGCGCCCGAGGCCGCGGATGTCGCCGGCGGACAGGAGGGCGAGGATGTCGTCAAGCGTGGCGACGGCGCGGCGGCGGGCGGTGAGTTCGGGTGCGCAGCGGAGGAGGTATTTCTCCGTGGCCATCTCGAGAATGGGACCGACGTTTTGGGCCATGCCGCCGTGAACGAGCACGAGGGAGTCCGAGAGTTTTTGGCGGGCGGCCGCGGAGATGCGGTCAACGCCGAGGAGGGTGTGGCGAGGGAGGAGACGTCCGCGGCTGATGCCGTATTCGGGATCGCCGTACACGGCGGGCGCACCCTCGATGAGCTTGATGCCGGGCCAGAGTCCGCCGGAGTCTTGCCAGCCGCCGCCGGAGCCGCCAAGCCACTCGGCGAGTATGGCGCGGGCGGCGACGATGCGACGTTCCGTTTCGTCACTCGGACCAGAGAGGGCGCGGATCTGGCCGGTGGCACGCATGCAGACGCCGATGAGGGCACCGAGGAGATTGGTGGAGACGGCGAGGCGCGAACCCTTGGGGATGCGATTGACGCTGCTGACGAGTTCGAAACCGCGACCGGCGCCGAATATTGTGGCGAGGAGTTCGTTGAGGCTGGCGCCGGAACGTTCAATGCCGGGCGGAACGAGGCCGGCGGCAATGACGGCGGCTTTCAACAGCCCGAGGTGGTCGCGGCCGAAATCAAACACGTCGTCGAGGGTGGTGAGCGTGGCGGTGGCTTCAAGGTCGACGCTGGCGAGCCGGATGACGGGTTCGTCGATGACGCGGAAGAACGCCTCGACGGGTGGGCGGGGCGCGGCGTCGCGGCCGTGCAGGCCGAGGTCGACGGAGATGTTGAGGACGCGCGCGCCCTCGGGGAAATCCATGCCGAGGAAAAAAATATCGGACCATCCGCAGTGGGTGAGATCCATCCGCACGGGGGTGCGTTCGCGCAAGAGCGGGTAGGGTGCGTCGGGGGTCGAGGCTTCGCGCGCGATTAGTTCGGGGCGGACGCGCAGAGGTTGGTCGAGCGGGTGGCCGAGGCGAAACATCCACGCGTTGCCGCGGGTGGAGCGGACGGTGCGGCGGACTTGGTCGGCGAGGGTTTGAAACGCGAGGGCGTGGTGCGCGGCGGCGAGGGCGCTGGACAGGGTTTCGCTCGGGCCGTGGGCGGACTGAGCGGCGGCGAAAACCGTGATGGCCTCTTCGAAACGGCGTTCGAGCAGGTGTCGGAAACCAGCATAGGGCACGCGGCCGAGGCGCGAGAGATCGGCGCGCGCGGAGACGTGGTAGCGGTGGATGGCGGTGATAAAAAACAGTGCGCGGACGCGCTGGTAAAGGTTCGTTTCGCGGCGTCGATAGGCGTCGAGCTCGGTGCAATCGGCGAGGAGTTCGGCGACGGAACGGCCCGCGCACCACGCGTCGATGGCGGTGTCGCGCGTTGCGGAATCGGCGGACGCGATGAGGTCGGTGACGCGGAGGGGCGGCGAGGACATGGGCGGAAACGAAGGCACGGGGTGTTTAACCACGGATTTCACGGAAGGGCAGGGAGGACGGAAAGGAATTCAATCCCGGTCGATGCAGGGATCACACGGTGGATTGAATCGAACCGTGTTCATCGGCGAAATCCGTGGTGAAAAAATTGGATTTCAGGACTCGCCGGTGCGGACGGCGAGGAGTTCGACGAGCTGGGTGAGGACTCGGTCGCGATCGCGACCGGAGAGGGACAGGGCGAGCTGGGCGAGGAGCAGGCCATAGGGCGCGCCGATGTCGTAGCGGCGGCCGGCGATGGAAAACGCCAGATAACGACGGCGGGCGGCGAGCGTGTGGAGCGCCGGCGAGAGACCGAGCGGTTGGTCGGGGGCGGCGGCGTGGTGTTCGTCGAGGATCGCGAAGAGGTCGGGGCCGAGCACGTGGAGGCCGAAGAAGCAGAGGTAGAATCCCGCGCGCAAACCGGGGACGATGAGGTGTTGTTCGGCGACGGTGGGCGTCGGTTTCTCCAGGACGGTGTCGATTTGGTAGAGCGGGCGGGCGCCGCCGATGAGTTTTCCGCCGATGGCACCGTAGGAGGTGAGGTGGCTCTCGCGCGTGGGCTGCACGGCGGACACAGAGGCGTTTTCGGTGGTGGCGACCGCGATGAGTTGTCGGGCGCAACTGGTGGTGCCGTGGGCCACGTGGAGGTGATCGCCGACGAGGTGAAGGAACGGTTGGTCGCCCACGAAGTCGCGGCCGCAGAGGATGGCGTGGCCGTAGCCGCGCGCGGTGGGTTGGGCGATGAAACGCACCCGTGACCGGAGGGTGCCGCAGGCCTCGGCGTAGGCGGTTTCGTCACCGGGGCAGACGATGACACAGAAATCCTCGATGCCGGCACCGGCGGCCTCCTCAAGGACGATCTCTAGGGCGGATTTCGTTTCGCCGCGTTGATCGATGAGCGTTTGGAGCGGGAGCGTGCGCTGGCGGGGGTTGGCGGCGGTGACGAGGGCTTTGCGGATAGGCATGGGAGGCGCGGGGGCGGAAACGAAAGGCGGAGTCAGAGGCGGCGCGCCGGGTGATTCAACCGGAAAGGCGGCTCAACCCAATAACCACCGAACGACCACGGCGGTTGACGGAGGTGACATTTGTGCTACTGATTGACCTCTGATGCCGTCAAAATCCGCCAAGTCGAAACGCGCCACCCGCTCTCCGCGTCCGCGGGCGCCGCGTGCACTGAGCGGCACCGTGTACATCACGCGGCAAGTCCATTTCAACTCGGC
>SYGN01000081.1 GCA_005799525.1 Opitutaceae bacterium
GCCACGGCAGCGATTCAGCCCGGTGGTTCGGTGCGTGACGCGGAGGTCATCGCCGCGGCCGATGAACGCGGAATGGCCATGGTCTTCACGGCTTCGCGGCACTTTAAGCACTGATACTCGTGCGCACCGTGGTCTTGGACCTTGCCAAACCTGCCGGTCTCGGCTCCTTCGTTCAGATCCATTTCACCATGCAGGTTCTCTTTCGTGCTGCCGTCCGTATCCACCGCCCTGCAAGAGGACTGCCGTGCAAACCCTGACGACCCATGCTTGAGGCCATTCTGGATCAATTTCAAGGGACCCCGCTGTCGCTCTGGGGACCGTTTGTTGTGCTGTTGCTCTGCGGGTTGGGCCTGCCGATCCCCGAAGATATCGTCCTCATTGCGGCCGGTGCCTTGGGCGTGTTGGATGAACGGGCTTGGATCTACGTAAGTGCCATTATGTATGCGGGGGTGATGGGCGGCGATTCGATCACCTTCTTTGCGGGTCGATATTTCGGCACGCGTTTGCGGACCGCACCGTGGTTCCAGCGGGTTTTTCCCGCCGACAAACAAGTCAAGGTCGAGGTCCTGTTCGAACGTCATGGCTCGAAGGGATTGTTCCTAGGACGTTTCTTGCCGGGATTGCGCGCGCCGATTTTTTTTACGGCAGGGTCCATGCGGGTATCATTTTGGAAATTTTTCTGCTTCGACGGGTTTGCCGCGCTGATCAGCGTGCCGGTCTTCGTGTGGCTCGGTCATTGGCTCTGGGTGAAGTTTCAAGACGACATTGAGCAGCTCAATCGGAGTCTGGCCGTGACGCACTCCTTCTCGCGGTGGATCGTGGTCGCGGCCGCACTCGGCTGCATCGGCCTATGGCTTTGGTCCCGGCGCGGGAAGAAGAAGAAGAATCCCTGACGCACCGGGCGCACTGTACCGGGCGGTTGTGGCTCGCGGGGAACGACCCTTCCGCGGTGAAACCGATCGCGGATTTGCGGCGTTCAGGCTGCAGGTGGTGCACGCTGCGCTGCGAACCGAGCAGTGAACCGCGCGAAGTTTCCGTGGTCGTGTTTTCCGATTGGCGTGGCAGCGAATTGGTTCACGGTGGGTGAATGTTTGATCCCGTTGAGAAACTAAAAGAATTTATCCGCCAGCCCAGCGTCTCCGCCGACTCCACGTTTCGGGACGGAATGCAGGGGGCCCAAGCATTCGTGTCGAATCTGCTGGGCTCGCTCGGTTTTACCGTCGAGGTGGTGAAGACTGATCTGCACCCCATCATTTTTGCTCAGCGCGGCGGGCCCGCGAGCTGGCCGCACGTGGTGATTTACGGCCACTACGACGTGCAGCCCGCCGATCCGCTGAATTTGTGGAAGACGCCGCCCTTCGATCCGACCATCATCGGCAATCGGATCTATGGACGTGGAGCGGCCGACAACAAGGGGCCGCTGATGACGAACATTGCCGCGGTCGCGCAATTATTGGAGGCCAATCCACGCTTTCCGCTGCGGATCACGTTTCTCATCGAAGGCGAAGAAGAGATGGGGAGCCCAAGTTTCCCGAAATTTCTGGAGAGCCACAAAGACCGGCTGCAAGCGGCGGATTTCGTTTACCTTTCGGATACCGCACTGCCCACGGCGGACCAAGTCGTGCTCACGTGTGGTCTGCGGGGTTTGGCGCTGTTCGATCTGCACGTAACCGGGGCGAAGGGGGACTTGCACTCGGGGCTCCACGGCGGCGTCTTGCGCAATCCGATTCAAGCGCTCGCGGAAATCATTTCGTCGCTGCACACGCCGGAAGGTCTCGTGAACGTGCCGGGATTCTATGGAGAGGTGCTCGATGTGCATCCGTGGGAACGCGCCGAATTGAAAAAATTGGGGGCCGACGAGCAGAGCTACAAAGACTTTCTCGGGATCGACACTTTCTATACTTTGCCGGGATTCTCGCCGTTTGAAGCGCTGCGGTTTCAGCCGACGCTCGAGTTCAACGGGATTGGCGGAGGCTACCAAGGGGAGGGAACCAAGACGGTGATTCCGAGCAAGGCGTTCGCGAAAATCAGCTGCCGGCTCGTGCCGAATCAGGAGCCCGAAAAAATCAAGCAGCTGGTGATGGCCGCGATCCGGGCGCGCACTCCTTCAGGGGTGAAAATCGAGTTCGTGGATCAGCACAAAGGCGATCCGTACGTCGTGGTGCCGCCGGACCGCGCGAACACCCCGCTGGATCAGTCGCCGGTGCTCGCGCGGGCATTTCGCGCGGCGGACCAAGCCGTCACGGAAGTTTGGGGACGGGCACCGCTGTATCTGCGCGAAGGCGGCAGCGTGCCGATCATCGCTCAGATTAAACAGGTCACCGGATTGGATTCGGTCATGTTCGGGCTCTTCCTGCCGGAGGATAATCTGCATGCGCCGAACGAGAGCTTCAACCTCGATGTCATGCAGAAGGGGATTGAAACATCGCGGCGTGTCCTCGCGGCGCTGGCTGAGTAGGCTGGCGATTTTTCTCTCATGAAAAAGCCCCGGAAAATTCCGGGGCTTTTTCGTCTTTGGAAAAATGTCTGTGAGCGGGAAACTTATTTGGCCTTGATAATGACCAGTTCGACGCGGCGGTCTTTATCCATCGACGCGGCATCAGTATTGGATTTGGCCTCGAGGCTACCCTTGGAGTTCGCCTCGAGCTTGTCGGCGAGAACTCCGAGCGAAAGCAGGTATTTTTTCGCGGCGTTCGCGCGGCGATCACCGAGCCCCAGATTGTATTCCGCCGTGCCCCGCCAGTCCGCGTGACCTTCCAAGAGGAGGCGCTGGGCGGGGTTTTTGTCGAGATACTCTTTGGCCGCTTTCAGCTTCTCGCGTTCGCTTTGTTTGATGGCCGACTGATCAAATTCAAAATAGACGGGCTGGAGCAATCCGCGGATGGTGCTCCCATCGTCGATCACGCCGTCGGCCAGACGCGGCTGCAACGAGGTGTTGAGATCTGATACCGTTGAAAGATTGCTCGGGGGAGCGACGTTTTCGCCGCCACCTAGTGGCCCGAGCACCGTGGCGCCCGGATTCGGGCGCTCGGGTTTCTTGCTGCAGCCGGCAGCAAGGAGCGCGGCGCTGGCGAGGACGAGGCAAAGTTTTTTCGAGACAAGTTTCATGAAAAGCAGAGAGGTATGTACGGAATGGAAAACGATTGGTCAATCGGCTCCGTTGCCGCAAGGTTTTTAGAAGGTCTTTTTCGGGTGGATGAGCCCCACTTCGAGCGCGTACCGCATCAAGCTGGCGACATCATGGAGGTTGGGCTTTTTCATGAGTTCTGTGGAGTGGTTGTGGGGTCTGCGATGGGATCGGGGCGTTTCATGAACTTATTGGGGAACGGGACGGTGGTGGGCCGGCCGGGATTCGAACCCGGAACCAATTGCTTAAAAGGCAACTGCTCTACCATTGAGCTACCAGCCCTCCTATCCGTGGGAAGGAGACAAATGGATTTTCGTCACGGGGGTTGGCAAGGAATTTCGCCCCGAATGAAGCGCACGGTCATTGACCGGGCTCCCGGCCGCGCGTATGTAGTCAGGAGTTTCATCATAACGTGGGAACAATCCAGAAATATTCCAATCAGAGTGAAGCAGAACGTATGACCTCCAAAGCTCAAGAAGTGGCCTTCGACCGCGTCCTCGTGGATCGTTTTAAGAGCGGTGATCAGTCCGCTTTCGACGAGATGGTTTCCCGCTACTGGGACCGTATTTATTCGATGGTTCACCAACTTTTGCGCAACCAGCAGGATGCGGAGGAGGTGACGCAGGATGCGTTTATTCGCGCCCACCGGGGCTTGGTGAATTTCCGCGGTGACTCCGCGTTTTCTACGTGGCTCTACCAGATTGCGACCAACCTCGCGCGGAACCGATATTGGTATTGGTGGCGCCGGAAACGCGACAAGTCCGTCTCTTTTGATGCGCCCGTGAGCTCTGAAAACGATATGACGTTGGCCGACATCATCCCTGCGGAAGTCGAGTCGCCGGACGACATCACGGCCAATCTGGAGTTCGTGAACCGCATCGGTCAAGGGATGGAGAAAATCTCGGCAAAACACCGGGAGATTTTGGTCTTACGCAACGTCAAGAACCTGTCCTACGAAGAAATCGCGGCTATCTTGGCCATTTCCGTAGGTACCGTGAAGAGCCGCATTGCCCGTGCCCGGGAGAGTCTTCGCTCCAAGCTAGGCGAGGATTTCAAAGCCTGACGAACACACCCTGTCCAACCTGACCACCTGACCGCCATGAACGACTCCGAATTTATCGAATACCTCAATCTCTACCTCGATCACGAGATCACCGCTGCCGACGCCGCCCGGCTCGAGGCCGAGGTCCAGCGCAGTCCGGAGCGCCGCCGGATCTACCGAGATTATTGTCGTATGCAGAAGGCCTGCATGTTGCTCGCGAAAGACTTCAATGACGAGGCGGCGAGTGCTGCGGCGCAGGTGCGCGTGCCGGTCGAAGTTGAAAGGGCGCGTCGCTTTTCGTGGGGCACGGGCGTTTGGGGGACGGCGGGACTGTTCGCGGCGGCCGCGTGCGTCGCGATCGTTTTTATCGCTAACCGCAACCCGGGGGCTAGTCCGGTGGGCCGTCCGGTGCCGGATTTGGCCATCGCGCGACCGGTGGTGTCAGCCGTTGCCCCTGCGCTCGAAACAGGTGTCATTTTTGGCCGCAGTGAAAACGTCGCAGCTCAGGCGAGTTTTGCCCGCTCCGTGACCGTTCCGGCTTTGCGGCGCAGCGCATTGCAGCCCGGCCTCGCCCTCGGTTCCCTCTCGCTTAGCAATAGTATCGCCGGAGGGGAATCGCCAGCGGAAGGTGCACTTCCTGCGCAATTCGATTGGATGAGTCGCCTCCAGATCGCGCCCATGCAGATAATGCAGTTGGAAGGCTTCCGTTTCGAGGCGCGACCCACCGAGGCGGCGAAGAACTCCGTCTACGGTGGCCGCCCTCGTCCTGCCCAGCAAGGCGTGGTGGAGATGACGGCTTTTCAAATTACGAAATAGTCCGAGAAATAGTCCGAGGCGGACCCCCATTCTCCTGCTCGTGATTGCAGCTCGGACTTTGCTGGTGGCTCAGTTCAACGCTTTTTTGATGAGAGCTTCGGTCGTTGCTTTGGCCCCGAGGGCGAGCGCGGCGTGGCGAATGGCTTGGTCGGCATCGGCACCTTTGTAACCGAGGGCAATCAGGGCGGCGACGGCGTCGTGATGGGTGCTCTCCCCAGCGGGTGCCGAGGCGGCCTCGCCATTGAGATTTGTCGCGGAACCGTCGGACGCGCCGACCCTCGCACGGAGCTCGACGACCAGGCGCTCGGCCGTTTTTTTGCCGATGCCTGGGACTTTGGCCAAAGAAGCAATGTCCCCGGACCTGATCGCGCCTTCCAACGAGGGGAGGGACAACCGGCCCATGATCCCGAGCGCGCCTTTGGGGCCGACACCCGTTACGTTTTCGATCATCAATCGGAAGAAATCCCGCTCGGCGGGAGTCGTGAATCCGTAAAGGGTCTGGGCGTCTTCGCGATAAATTACGAGCGTATGGAGCTTCACATTGGCACCGGGCAACGAAAGCTTTTCGGCGGTGGTCACGGGGATGTTCACCTCGTAACCGAAGCCGTTTAATTCGATGATCGCGTGCGAGAGCGTTGAGGCGGCGAGGGTGCCTTGGATCGAAGTGATCATCAATGAAGTGTCGAGGCGGGCGGGAGGGGCGGGAAAGAGGGGCCGAGGAGAGGGGCGACCGTAGCGGGCGGCTCGGTATTCTCTATTTCAGGCCGAGCACATCCTGCATGTCGTAGACCCCAGGCTTTTGGTAGACGACCCATTGGGCGGCGCGCAGGGCACCACGCGCAAAAATTCCACGGTCGCTGGCTTTGTGCGTCAGCTCGATGCGTTCACCGAGAGCGGCGAACAACACGGTATGATCACCGACGACGTCGCCGCCCCGCAGTGCGTGAATGCCGACTTCTGTCGGCGTGCGCTCGCCGACAATGCCCTCGCGGCCGTGGCGAAGCGCGGACGCTGTCAGTTTGCGCTCTTCCAGAATAATCTCGAGCAGTCGGGCGGCAGTGCCGCTGGGTGCGTCCTTTTTGAAACGATGGTGCATTTCGACGACCTCGGCGTCGTAGTCGGAGGCCAGCACGCTCGCCGCGCGGCGGGTGAGGGCGAAGAGCAAATTTACGCCGACGGAAAAATTTCCGGCCCACACGCAGGGCACGTGGGCAGCGAGTGCCAGCAGTTGCTTTTTCTCCTCGGCCGCGTGGCCGGTGGTGCCGAGGACGACGGCCTTGTGATTGGCGACAGCGAGCTCGAGCACCGAGCGGGTTGCCTGATGTGAACTGAAATCGACCACGACGTCGGTGTGGGCGAGGCCGGCCGCGATATCGTCCCCGAGGTCAACGGCGCCGCCGATGGTGAAGCCCATCTCCTTGGCGGCGTCCGCGAGGGCGTGGCCCATGCGACCGCGGGAGCCGTTGATCAAAATTGAGAGAGGCATAACCGGTGGAATTATTTACCGAGGGCGGCGAGGGCCTTTTCGAGGAGCAGGGCGTTGGCTGCGCTCATGTTGCACAGCGGTGCGCGCACCTCGGCGGACGCAATAATGCCGGCACGAAGGACGGCGACCTTGATCGGCACCGGGTTCGGCTCAATGAACAGGGTCTTGAAGATAGGGTAGAGCTTGCGGTGCAGCTTGGTCGCTTTCGCAAAATCGTTGGCTAAGGCGAGCCGGACCAGTTGCGAGACCTCGCGGACGAAGAGATTCGATGCGACGCTGATCACGCCTTCGGCTCCGACGGACATGAAGGGCAGGGTGAGCGAATCGTCGCCGCTGAGCACCGTAATATCGGAGCCGAGTGCTTGTTTCAATTGATCGGCGCGGTCGATGCTGCCACCCGCTTCCTTGATCCAGCGCACGTGAGCGTATTTGGCCCGCAGGCGCTCGACGACGGGCACGCCGATTTCGATGCCGCAGCGGCCCGGGATCGAATAAAGAATGATCGGTCGGTCGGTCGCCTCGGCGACGGCGCAGAAGTGGCGGAAAAGGCCCTCGGTGCTGGGTTTGTTGTAATAAGGCGCGACGACGAGCATGGCGTCGGCACCGGCTTCATGGGAAAGTTTGGTGAGTTCGACCGCTTCGTGGGTCGAGTTGGAGCCGGTGCCGGCGATCACGGGCACGCGACCGGCGGCAGTCGCGATTACGGCGCGAATGACGTCGAGATGCTCCTCGTGGGAAAGCGTGGGCGACTCTCCAGTGGTGCCGACCGGAACTAACCCGTCGATTCCCCCTTTGATTTGGTAGGCGACGAGTTTTTTGAGGCTGGCATAGTCAACCTGGCCCTCGTGGAAGGGCGTTACGAGCGCGGTGATCGTGCCTGTGAGCGGACGGAGTTTCATGGGAGCGGGCAGTGTTGCCTTGCGGAACAAAGCACGGCGAAATAAGGAATCCGCAACGCTTTTTTACCCATGTGCACCGTCACGCCGCATACCGAAATCATTAACGACCTCCTCAAGCTCGCGGTCGACAGCGGGGCGAGTGACATCATCATTAAGTCCAACAAGCCCGGCTACGTTCGGCTCTCCGGCAAGCTCAAGTCAGTCGATATGGATCCGATTACCTGCCCCGAGGCGGAGGCTTGGGTCGTGGAGCACGTGCCGAACGTATTCCGGTCAAAGTGGGAGGATTTGGGGCAGGTCGACTTCGCCTATGTGGTCGAGGGCATTGGGCGGTTCCGCGTCAACGCGTTTCACCAGCGTGGGCTCGTCAGTATTGTGCTGCGCCACATCAAGGGCACCGTGCCGACGTTTGAACAACTGGGGTTCGGTCAGACCCAAGACGCCTTGATTAAGCTCGTGCAGGCCAAGGATGGTATTCTCCTAGTTTGCGGCGCGACGGGTTCCGGCAAGAGCTCGACGATGGCCGCCATGATGAACTGGGTGAACCAGAACATGGACAAACACATTGTGACGATCGAGGACCCGATCGAATACACGTTTCCCGATGACAAGTCGTTGTTCCAGCAGCGCGAGATCGGGCTCGATGTGCCGAGTTTCGAGTTGGCGATCAAGGCCGTCCTCCGGCAGAATCCGGACATCATCCTCATCGGTGAAATGCGCGACCGCGAAACGTTTGAGACGGCGATCAGCGCGGCGGAGACCGGTCATTTGGTGTTGTCCACGATGCACGCCTCGACCGTCGCCCAGTCGCTTACGCGGGTGTTCGAGTTTTTTCCGCCCGAGGAGCAGATCCAAGCCCGACGAGCGATCTCGGGCTCGTTACGCGGGTTTGTTTGCCAGAAGCTGGTGCCGAAAATTGACGGCAACGGGCGGCAACCCGTCAACGAAATCCTAACTGCCGATGCGACGGTGAGGAACCTCATTCTCGAAGGTCAGTATGAGAAAATTCAGGGCCTGTTGGATGGGAGCAGTGACTCCGCGAGTTTTTCGTTTAACAAAGACCTTTATCGCCTTTGGAAGGCCGGGGTCATCGGCAAGGCGGATGCGCTGCGTTTCTCGCCGAATCCGCAGGCGTTGGAAATGAACTTCAAAGGGATCTTTATCAAAACGGGGTGATGCCTGTGACGCGATAAGTGACAGCGCTCGGTTGGGTGGCCACCGTATGGGCCACGGAAAATCATTGGGCGGAAGCTCCCGCGCCACCCTCGGAGGGCAGCATCGCGCCGGCGTTTGGCAAACCGGACGATGACGCGAAGCATTTCAGACCGCTGAAACGTTTTAGGGCTTGGATTCCGAGAGGGCGGGCGATTGTCTCGCGAGTTCCTATCATGGCATTGGCATTTTTATTTGCAGGACAGGGCGCCCAGAGGGTTGGCATGGGCAAATCACTGTTTGATCAGTCGGCTGCCGCGCGTGCGCTTTACGAGGAAGCCGGCCGTGTGCTCGGTTGGGACTTGGCCAAGGTAAGCATTGAAGGCCCGGAGGTCGATCTGACCCAGACGAAGGTGTGTCAGCCGGCTCTTTTCGTCCACGGTCTCGCCCTCGTCGCCGCGCTCCGCGAGCAGGGCAAGCTGCCATTTGGTGAACCCAAGTTTGCGCTCGGTTTGAGCCTCGGTGAAGTCACGGCTTACTGCGCGGCGGGGGTGTTCGATTTTCCGATGGGCGTGCGCATCGTGGCGGAGCGTGGTCGGCTCATGCAGCTGGCCTGCGAGCAAACGACCGGCGGAATGGCCGCGATCATTGGCGAGGAGCGGGCGAAAATCGCCGACCTTTGTAATGAATTCGACATCGAGGCGGCCAATTTCAACGCGCCCGGCCAGATCGTCGTCTCCGGGGAGAAGGCGAAAATCGAGGCGGCGGTTG
This sequence comes from Opitutaceae bacterium, assembly GCA_005799525.1. Lineage (GTDB taxonomy): Bacteria > Verrucomicrobiota > Verrucomicrobiia > Opitutales > Opitutaceae > GAS368. The sequence continues at coordinate 9,294 of SYGN01000081.1, forward strand.
CCGGGGCAAAAGCTCGCGGCATGAAAAAGGTAATCCCACTCGTCGTCGCCGGTGCCTATCACTCACGCTTGATGGAACCGGCGCGCGCGGCCTTCGCGGCCTATCTCGAATCTATCCCATTCGCTGCGCCCCAATTCACCGTGTTCACGAACACGACGGGCCAAGCGGTCAGCGACCCTGCCGCGATCAAGGCCGCGCTCGTGAAACAGGTTGTTTCGTCGGTGCTCTGGGAAGATTGCATGCGCAGTGCCGCCACGGCGGGCGTGACAGAATTTTGGGAGTTCGGGCCGGGCGGAGCCCTCGCCGGACTCGCGCGCCGTACCGAAAAAACGTGGAGCGTGAAAAGCTTCGCTGAATTTACCGATCTGACCACCGCCGCCTGAACGATGTCTGCCAAAAACACCCGCAATTTCTGCATCATCGCCCACGTCGATCACGGAAAAACCACGCTCTCCGACCGGCTGCTCGAGCACACGAACACGGTGGCGATGCGCGTCATGACGGCGCAGCATCTCGACTCGATGGATCTCGAGCGGGAGCGCGGGATCACGATCAAGTCCCACCCGGTCACGATGACCTACCGGGCGAAGGACGGGCTGGACTACAAACTGAATCTCATGGACACGCCGGGCCACGTGGATTTTTCCTACGAGGTCTCGCGC
>SYGN01000082.1 GCA_005799525.1 Opitutaceae bacterium
GAGAGGCAGGAGATTTTGATCGTTCCTCGTTATCGTAATCTATCTCGTTCTCTCGGGTCTTGGTTGAGGGAGTAAAAGAAGGGGGAGAATGAGGAACGAGAACGATTACTTTTGGATCGCGGCGGAGGGGGAGGTGAGGACCATGAGGACGGCGACTTTGGCACGGTCGGTGGTCGTGGTGGCAGTTGGGAGGGCGGCGAGCGCGGTGATGATGCGGGTGCGGGTAGCGGCGGAGAGCGATCCGGAACAGAGCACGAGGTTGAGATGATCGAGCAGCGCGGTGGGATTGCTCACGAGCGTCTGCTCGGAGGTGAGGTTGAGCATGATCACGTAGGGCGCGGCGGGGGTGGCCACGCCGCCTGACGTAGGAATGGTGGCGTTGACGAACGTGCGCAGGAAGTTGGGCGTGCTGATCGCGAAATTATCGTCGGTGATCTCGAACTCGGGGGCCACCATACCAGCGGCGGCGAGGGGGCCGGGGAGGACGTAGTCCGGGTCGTAGAAGTTAAAGACGGTGGGGGAACGCAGCGCGGCTTCGGCCAGACTGCCTTGGACCCCGTCAAGGCGGGTGACGGAAAAGGTGGTGGGCGATTGGTTGATTTGGTTGGCGAGGGCGGGGAGTGGTGTGGCGCTGGTGATCGGCACGGTGTCGACAGTGTGTTGGTAGCCGAGGAAGCGTCCGCTGGTGGAGGACGCCCCGAAAGTGCGGAGCAGTCCGGTCAGGCGCAGGAGGGGCTCCTTCAGTTTTCCAAAGGTGATGTTGCTGGCGATCACCGGGGAGCGGGCTTCGTAGTCGACGAGAATGGCGCGGACGACGGCGGCGAGGTCTCCGCGGACGCCGGAGCCGTTATTCACAAATTTCTGGGACACGCGGTAGACGTAGGCGGGGCTGGGATTACTCGTGACGAGGCGCTGGATGAGGAGCTTCGCGATGAACGGGGCGGTGTTCTGGTGGTTAAAGAGCGCGTCGAGGGCGAGTTTGAGGTCCTGCGTGCCGCCCTGACTGGCGGGAATGGGCGTGGGGAGGACGGGGCTGATGTCCTTCGCCGTGTCGTCGTGGTAAAGAGGGAAGATTTGCATCGGGCTGATCGAATTGCGACCGGCGGTGCGGAATTGGGTCGCCGGGTTGCCGGGATAGGCCCAACCGGTGAAGACTTTGGCCATTTCGGTAATGGTCTTTTGGTTGTAGGAGGAGATCGGAAGACCATCCGCGCCGAGGACGAGGGTGCCGTCGGGCTGGAGTTGGTTCAGGCCAATGGTGAAAAGCTGCATCACCTCGCGCGCGTAGTTCTCGTCCGGCGTGGTGCCCGTGACAGGGTCGGCCTTCGAGTTGCGCAGCGAGCTGAGGTAGCGGCCCATCATCGGACTGAGGGTCACGGTTTCGAGCAGCGTGCGGAAATTACCGAAGGCACCGTTGCCGAGCTGATCGTAGTAGTAGGCGAGCGGTTCGGCATCGCTATCGTCGCCGAGCGCGACATCGGAAATAACGAGAATCTGGCTGAGGGCGAAGGCGACGCGCTGGCGGAGTTGGTCGGGGGCGGTTAGGGAGGTTTTGAACCAAGCGGACTGGCGGTTTGGGCCATGCGTCGCGTTCCAATTCGTGAAGCTGCTGCTGCCGCCGAAAGTGGTGCGATCGGTTTGGACGGCCGTGCGGTGAGAGGTGAACGGCAGGGCTAGTTGCGCGGTAATCCAAGCTTCGATACTGCCGCCAGTGAGGCTTTCGATCTCGGCTTTGGTCGGGCCAAAGGTGGCTTGAGTGAGCAAGCGCGCGGCGTCCATGGCGGTGGGTTTGGTAAGGACGACGGCGGGAGCGGCGGCGGGAGCGGTGAAGACGGCGCTGCCGGTGCCTTGGATGAAGACGCCTTTGACTTCGCCGGCGGGATAATTGGCGGTGTCGATGCGCACGGCGATGTTACCGGTCTTCAGGGCATCGAGGAGCGCGGCACTGGTGTAGGGGCCGGTCGGTGCAAAGGTCCACCGGGTGCCGGTGAACTGGCCTTGCGGGAGAGTGAGGACGTAATCTTCGGTGGCCCCAATAGTGAGGTGGGCGGTGACCTGCGCGGAGCTGAGGCTGGAGAAGGAGACGTTAACGGCGGCGACGGTGCCGCTGGAGCTCAACAGGATCGTCGCGGTGCCGGAGGCGGTGGAAGCGGGGGCGGTGCTGTAGGGGCGAACCGTCGCCACATAGAGGGTGGAGGGGCTGTCGGCGATGGTGACCGTAGCGGTGTTTGGGGTGTCGATTTCGTAGTAGGTGCCACTGGTGATCGTGATCACGACGGTGTCCAGCGCGTCGACTTGGACATCGGGATTGGGCTGGAGGGGAATCTTAACCGAGGCTGATCCGGCGGGAATGACGACCGTGCCAAGGAGCGCGGGATAGTCGAAGCCGTTGATGGCAGAACCGCCGACGCCGTAGTTGACGGTCAGGTTGTCGGCGAGGTCGCCGACTCGGGTTACCGTGAACTCGCCGGGCTTGGAGCCTGATTCATCGGCCGCCGGGATGGTCGCGGCGATACTGACGACCATGAGGGGACTCGGCGCGTAGCCGTCTTCGCTGCCGGCGCGGACGTGATAGCCGCCGGTGCGGACGGTGCCACTGCGGTAGTTGTAGAGTTCGATGACGCGGGTGAGTTCGGCGAGGCTCAGCTTACCGTTTTTATTGGAATCGGCCGTGTGAAAGGCGGTGAGGGCAACGGCGGCTCCGTCGGCCGTGTGGGGATCGGGGGCGAAACCATCTTCGGTGCCGGCCAGCACGCGATAGCGGCCGGTGCGGGTGGTGCCGATACGGACGTTGTAGAGTTCGATCACGCGGGTGAGCTCGGATAAACTGAAGCGGAAGTTTTGGTCGGAGTCCGCGCTGTGGCCGACCGGGGCGGCGGCGGCGATGGTGGGGCGGATGCGGGATTCTGCCGCCTCGGACGTAGTCGTGACCGAGAGTGTGGTCGCCGTCAGGTCGTAGACTTCGACGAGGGTGAGGCCGGGGGCGTCGTCGACGCTGCTGACGTGAATCGAATAGTGCCCGGGGGCGAGATCGAGGAGGAGAGCGGAGTCTTTGCTCTGGGCGGGAAAGACGAATGCGCCGGCCTGCGTGAAAGCGTCTTGGAGTTGTTGAGTGCTCGCCGCGCGTGAGTCAGCCGGTGAGGACCAATGGTCATTGGTCGCGAGCGTGGAGGTCTCGTTGGCGCGGGTGACGCGGAGGGTGGGGTCGGCGAGGATGCCGGTGAGACCGAAGGGGGCTAGCGCGGGCCCGGAGGCGCGAATCAGCAGTCGGCGAGTGTGGGTGCCGGGCGAAACCACGAGACCCATTGCCGGGGCGGTGCCAAGGCCGACGGAGAAGCGGGTGGAGGTGTTGAGGAGACTCGCGCCGCTGCCCAACGCGAAGATTTCGATTTGCGCGAGGCCCGCGGTGTCGTCGGATGCGTTCACCTGCGCGGTGTAACTGCCGGGAGCGAGGGTCGTGACAATCGCCGCGTCGGAGCTGCCGGTCGGGAGGGGCGAGGCACCTGCGGTGCTGAAAGCGCTGGCGTCGCGGGTGAGCCAATTATCGTTGGTGGCAACGACGGCAAAGGAGCTGTTAAAGAGGGTAAGGACGGGATCGGCCATCGCTCCGGCGACGTCGAGGGTGGGGCCGATGGCTCGAATGAGCACGGTTTGATCTGAGCCGGGGCCGATCACGAAACCGGTGGTAAGGGTGGTGGCTCCGGTGCCGGAGTGAGCGCGGGCGGAAATGCTGGAGAGACGCGAGTCCTGGGCGCAGAGGCCCGCCACGGCGAGGAGTGCGACGGAGAAAAAACGGAGGTGTTTCATGGCGTGAAGTGAGCGGAGGCGGAGAACTATCCGACTGTTGGAACGACTGAAATTTTGGACCAGCGGATGAACGGTTGCTCAGGGGATTTTTTCGGGGAAAGATTACTGCGCGAGGTGGCTGACTGGTGTGTGCACTACAGAGGACCGAAGAGCCTTCAATACACTTTGTCGGCGTGGTCGGCAGCGAGCTTGCTCGCGGCTGTGGGGTGGTCGGACGAGCGCCCGCGAACGGGCTGCCTACGTGGCTGGCGAGGTAGGGCGGGTCAGAGACCCTGCCCTACTGCCCGATCAGAGGAAGCCGAGGTTCGGTTTCGCGAAACGACCGATGTTGGGGAGTACGGTGGGGAGGTCGGTGGGGCTGACCCCGAACCACGTCGCAAGGGTGGCGGCGTATTCGTCGACGCTGGTGGTGGGAATCCAGCGACCCTGGGTGGTGTCGTCGGGACCACTGACGGTGAGGGTGGGCATTTTGCCGTAGAGGTTGGTGCCGTTGACGGCACCGCCGACGATGAAGTGGTGGCTGCCCCAGCCGTGGTCGGAGCCGTCACCGTTGGATCGATACGTGCGGCCGAAGTCGGAGGCGGTGAAGGTGGTGACCTGATTGGCGACGCCGAGTTCGACGGTGGCGTTGTAAAAGGCGTTCACGGCTTGGCTGATTTGCGCGAGGAGCCCGGCGTGGGTGCCGTTGACGGGATCGGTGTTGACGAGTTGGGCGGCGTGGGTGTCCCAGCCGCCGAGTTGGACGAAGAAAACCTGGCGCTTGAGGCCGAGGGTGGGGGAGGCACCGATGAGGCGCGCGGCCATTTTTAGCTGGTTGCCGGCGGAGGTGTTGGGGAAAACGGTGGTGATGGCCGGCGAGGCGGCGAGGACGGTGTTGAGGAGGTCGGCGCTGACGATGGCGTCGCCGGTGGCTCTGGCGAAGGCGGTTTCGAAGAGGGTGGACTGGCTTTGCGCGAAAATGTCTTTTTGGGCGCGGGAGCGGATGCCATCGAGGCTGGTGGCGCTTGAGGTGCTGCCGGAGAGGGTGACGGCGCCGCCGGTGCCGATGGCGTATTGGCTGACCTTGGCCCCGACTTGAAAAGTGTTTTTGCCGGCGAGGCTGATCGACATCGAGATTTGGTCACTCGTGTTGAAGGCGTTGAGGAGGTCGGCGGTGCGGCCGCCCCAGCCGGTGGAGGTGGGTTTGTCGGGCACGCTGTGTTGCCACTGGACCTGTTGATCGCTGTGGGAAAAAAGCTGGGGGGGGAGGGGGACGCTGCGGGCGTTATATTGGGTCTTGGTGGTGGGGTAGACGAGGGTGCCGGCGTTGGCGAGGAGCGCCATTTTGCCGGAGTTGAAGAGGTCGTGGAGCTGCGTAACAGAAGGATGGAGACCCCAAGAACGGCCGTCGGTGGTGCGCGGGGTGAAGGGGAGGACGCTGGCTTGGGGAATCGCGAGGTTGGAGCGGGCGGAGGCGTAGGCGGAGTAGCCGGAGTCGAGAGGGATGATGAGGTTGTTGGCGTCGTTGCCGCCGTTGAGGAAGAGGCAGACGAGGGCTTTGTAATCGGAGGCGATCGGGGCGCCGGCGGTCGACGGTAGTTGCGGGCCGTTGGCGGGGCTGGCGGCGGCACCCATGAGGCGGAGGCTGCCGAGGGCGGAGAGCAGGCCGGTGGCACCGACGGCGGCGCAGCAGGCGTTGCCGAGGAATTCGCGACGGGTGACTTCGGGGGCGGACTTTTTGCTCATGGGAGAGGGCGGGCGAGATGAGGAGAGGGGGAGGCGGAGAGAGGGGGAGAGGGCGAGAGGCAGGAGATTTTGATCGTTCCTCGTTATCGTAATCTATCTCGTTCTCTCGGGTCTTGGTTGAGGGAGTAAAAGAAGGGGGAGAATGAGGAACGAGAACGATTACTTTTGGATCGCGGCGGAGGGGGAGGTGAGGAC
>SYGN01000083.1 GCA_005799525.1 Opitutaceae bacterium
CCACCCGACCCAACCCCCGCAATTCAGTTTCCTACCAGCCCCCGCCCCAAAATCGGATTTTGGCCGTTACACACAGAAACAGCGTGCGCGCGGACATGGATCATGCATGCAGGGGAGCGGTTCTTTCCGCGAGGCAAGCGATACATCGTCGATTCACTGGTGTTTTTCCAAGCCCGTCTATCAGTCTGATGCCGAGGGCCGTGTGTGGTGTCATTGGTGGCGCGTCCGCGCCAGCGGTTCCGACCCCGTATGGGAGTTTACTCAACCTTGTTCACCCTTCGGGCCGTCGCGGATTGGATCACGCTCGTCACGCATAAACCCACTCCTCTTTTTCATCCCATGTAGCCTCTTCAAAAAGCAGCTGTTTCATGGGAGAGGGGCACCCCTTTTAGGAACGCCTTAAAAACTTGGGTCAGGCGAAATCGACACCCCCCCCCATATCTAAAAACTTAGACCAACGTCTCGTGATATTTGGACGATAGTCGAAACACCACTCGCTCACGCTCGCGGCTACCGGCAGTCAAAAACTCAAATGACGTTGGTATTAGACCTGACTCACCCGACGAGGAGCGTGCGTCTACTTCACGACGTCCAGCACGCTGCCGGGCGTGAGTAATTCGGGGAGAATGACGGGCGCATCTTTACCCGGGAGCCAGATGACATTAAAGGGGACGGCGCTGCGGTTGTAGACGGCGAGCTCGGCGGTGATGCGCGGGTCCTTGTTCGTCCAGTCGGCGCGCAGCGTGGCGACCTTTTTATCGGCAAAGATTTTCAGGACGTCGGCGGAGCCAAAGATGAGTTTCTTGTTGGTCTGGCACGTCGCGCACCAACGGGCGGTGAAGTCGACGTAGATGGTGCGTTTCTCGGCGCGGAGCTTGGTGACGGCTTCGGGACTCCACGGCTCCCACACGACTTGCGACTTCGCGGGCCAGCCGAGCCAAGCGCCTACGAGGAGCAGTGCGAGGAGGCCGGCGTGACCGAAGCGCACGCGGCCGGCCGACGCACCGGGGGCGGTCCAGCGACCGTAGACCCAAATGCCGAGGGCGATGGTGACGAGGCCAAAGATGGCCATGAGACTGTCGTCGCCGAGTTGGCCCGCGAGCACCCAGACGAGCGCGCCGACGGTGCCGTAGAGCGGGAAAGCCATGAACTGTTTGAACGTCTCCATCCACGCGCCCGGGCGGGGGAGGATTTTCACGGCCTGGGGGAAGATCGAGAGCAGCAGATACGGGGCGGAAAGACCGACGGCGATCGCGGTGAAGATCACGAATGATTCGCCGGTGGGCACCGCGAGCGCGGCCCCGAGGGCGGGCGCGAGGAACGGTGCGCTGCACGGAGTGGCGACGGCGGTGGCGAGGACGCCGGTGAAAAACGAACCGGCGAAACCCGATTTCATCTGAAGATCCGCGCCGACGGCGGTGGCGCTGAGGCCGAACTCGAAGACGCCGCTCATATTCATCGCGAAGACCAACATCACGGCAGCGAGGATGAAGACGAAGCCGGGCTCTTGAAGTTGGAAGCCCCAGCCGAGTTCCTGTCCGCCCGCCCGCAGAATCGCGAGCACGGCGGCGAGCGACCAGAACGATAGCAGGACGCCGAGCGCGAAGACGAGACCGTGGAGCACGACCTTTTTTTTGTCCTGACCCGATTGATTGACGAAGCCGAGTATTTTGATTCCCAGTACAGGGAAGACGCAGGGCATCAGGTTGAGCACCAGGCCACCGAGGAAGGCGAGGACGAGCGTGCCGAGAAGTTGGGCGATTGGCGTGGCAGGTGGCGCTGCGGCGACGAAGGTCGTATCGACGCGGAGGCCGCGGAGGGTGGCGCCGGGGACCCAACTTGTGGAGGTCGTGAGAACACCGAGGAGGTTTTTCGCGTTTTTGGGTCCGTCGGCAGAAATCGGCGCGACGAGGGTGAAACCGCCTTGGCCGTTGGGTTTCACGGTTTGTGGGAGATCGAAAGCGACGAGGCCGTCGTCAGAAAATAAGTGGAGGTTTGCGGGCGCGGCGGCGGGGTTGGCGACGGGGGTGATCGTGAGCGTGAGGTTTTTGGCGTCGCGCGAGGCGGTGACTTTCCAGGCGGCATCGGCGCGGGGCAGGCCGGCGACCGTGGCGCGGATTTTCTCGCCGTAGGTGGCGTCGGGCTTCGGGGTGCCGGTCGAGACGGGGAGGATGAGGGAGACGTCGGCACTACCGGGCACGCAGATTTCCGCGCACATGAGCCAATCGGCCGAGGCTTTCAGTTCGATGGACGAACCAGCCGTGACGTTGGCGGGAGGCGTGAGCGTGACGGGGAGAAAAAGTTCACCCTCGTAGCCGTTGCCAATCGTGTTGCCGGCTTTGTCTTTGAGGGCTAGCGGGGCGGGCCACTGGATTTCGCCGGCGGTCCAGCCGGCGGGCAGGGTCCACTTGATCGCGGTGGGGAGGCCGGTGCCGGGGTTGAGCCAATAGGTGTGCCAGTGGGCGTCGTGGACGAGCCGGAGGGCGACGGTGAGCGGTTGGCCGGGTTGGACGGAGGCGTCCGCGGTGACGAGCGACGCTTTGACGGGTGAGGGTTTGGTCGCGGCGGGCAGGAGCTGAGCAAACACGAGCGCGCAGGCGAGGAGCGGAAGCGCAGAAAGCAGGCGGCGGAGCGATGACATGGAGGCGGAGTGTGGAGATTTGGGGCGGAGGCGCAAATGCCGAGAATCGTTCCCGAGTGGAGACGCGCGAAGCCCATTGACGCAATGCGGGTATTATCCGGTTTGGGGCATATTCGGCGAACGTGCTGCCGATGCCGTAGCGAGAGCCTGTCCCCAAATTGACTTTTTTTGGCCGCGATCTTTCGTGGGGGTTCTCGTTTTCCTTGCGGTGGCGGGGGCACTGTCCGCTTGCGGTGGGGTTCCCCGGAGCGCTAGCTGGTCAGCTTGCCATGAAAAAGCCCAAGCCCGATCAAGCGTGCTGTTTCGTGACGGAGGTGCAGCCGCACCGGTCTTCGTTACGGGCGTGGCTGCTCGCGCGGTTTCCCACGCTGCCTGATGTGAACGATGTCGTGTAGGATGCGTTTGCGCGTGTGCTGCGGGCCCTCGAGGCGGGGCCGATTCGGTCGACCCGCGCCCTACTGTTTACCACGGCGCGCAATCTGGCCCTCGATACGGTGCGGCGCCAGCAGGTGGTGCGGTTCGAACCCATTACGGACTCGACCAACTCATCCGTCTTAGCCGATGGCGCCGATGTCGTCGCCACCGTGAGCAAACAACAGGAGCTCGAACTTTTGACCAAAGCCATCCAGTCGCTGCCCACGCGCTGCCGTGAGATTCTCACGCTGCGGACTGCGTATGGCTGCACGCAAAAAGAGATCGTCCGGCAGCTCGGGGTCTCGGAGAGCACGGTCGAGAAAGAGACGGCGCGCGGCATCCGGCTGTGCGCGGCGTTTTTTGCGACGGGCGGCGGTCGGTGAGGGAGGAAGCCGCGCATGTCGTCCGATTTCCCCCCCGTCCCACCGCCCGAGGCCCGAAGCGCTGGCCGAGCAGGCCGCGCGCTGGTTGGCGCGCCGCGATCGCGGGCTGACGCCGGCGGAACAAGACGACTACATGCGGTGGCTCGCCGCCGATCCGCGGCATACGGCGGCGATGATGCAGCACGCGACCGCGCTCGAGCGGATGATGCACCTCTACGAATGGCAGCCGGTGCATACCACGGAGGCCAACCCGGCGTTGTTCGCGCCGCCACGCCGCCG
>SYGN01000084.1 GCA_005799525.1 Opitutaceae bacterium
AACTCAACGCCGACGTGGGCCAGGTTTTCCGCCAGGCTGGCGCGGTTTTCTCCAGTCTTCGGCAGGAAGTGCCGGCGGGATTAACGGGCACGGTGCGCACGGTGGTCGAGGGTGAGGGAGGCGCTTACGAAGTGCACAATGACTGGGAGCGCCACGACCGCGTCGAGCGGTTGCTCGAGGGCATGGGGCTGCCGGTGGATCATGAGTTCGCGGCGTTGTCGGCGGGACAGAAGCGTCGTGTGCTCCTGGCGCGCGGACTGGTCGAGGAGCCGCAGCTGCTGTTGCTTGATGAGCCGACGAACCATCTGGATTTGGAGTCCATCCAGTGGCTCGAAGAATTTTTGTTGGAGTGGGGCGGAGCGCTGCTGTTCGTGACGCACGACCGGGCGTTTCTGCGGAAGCTCGCGACCCGCATTGTCGAAGTCGACCGTGGCAAGCTCGTCGGTTGGGCGTGCGACTACGACACGTTTCTCGTGCGTAAAGAGGCTGTCCTGGAGGCCGAGGAGGTGGAGCGCGCGCAGTTCGACAAGAAACTTGCGCAGGAAGAAGTGTGGATCCGGCGGGGCGTGAAGGCGCAGCGGTCGCGGGCCAGCAACCGCATCCATACACTCGAAAAAATGCGGGCCGAGCGGGCTGCACGTCGCGACCACACGGGCAAGGCGACGATCACCGCGCAGGAGGCGGACCGTAGCGGGTTTAAGGTGATCGAGTGCAAAGAAGCGGGCTTTCGCTATGCGGATGAAGGGCGCTGGATCGTGCGCGATTTGTCGGTGCGTATCGAGCGCGGCGATAAGATCGGGATCGTGGGCCCCAACGGTGCGGGCAAAACGACGCTGCTGCGGCTCATGCTCGGACAACTCGCGCCGAAGGTGGGTGCGGCCGAGCAAGGCACGCGGTTGGAAGTGGTCTACTTCGACCAACTGCGCGCGCAGCTCGACGAGACGCTGCGGGTGCAGGATGCAGTGGCCGACGGCAATCCGACGGTGACGATCAATGGCAAGACGCGGCACGTGATTTCCTACCTTGAAGATTTTCTCTTCGATCCGACGCGGGCGCGCACCCCGATCAAGGCGCTGTCGGGCGGCGAGCGGAACCGGCTGCTACTCGCGCGACTCTTCACGAAACCGTGCAACGTGCTCGTGCTCGACGAGCCGACGAACGATCTCGATGCGGAGACGCTGGAGCTGTTGGAGGATGTGCTCGTGGAATTCGGCGGCACGCTGTTGCTGGTGAGCCATGACCGCGCGTTTTTGAACGAAGTGTGCACGAGCCTGCTGGTCTTCGAAGGCGAAGGGCGCGTGGTGGAATATTTCGGCGGATACGACGACTGGCAGAAAGAAAAAGCCGCGAAGGCGGCGGCGGCGGCGCTGGCCGAGGAAAAAGCCAAGCGTGAGGCGAAGGAAGCGGCCGAAGCGGCGTCGGGACCGGCGAAGAAAGTGCGCAAGCTGTCGCACAAGGAACGCGCGGAGTTGGACGCGCTGCCCAAGGTGATCGAGAAATTGGAAACCGAGCAGACGAACCTTTCGACCAAGTTGGCCGATCCGATGTTCTTCAAGAAGTCACCCGTGGAGGTCCCCCACGCGACGGAACGGTTGCACGAAATCGAGGCGGAGTTGGCGAAGGCCTTTGCGCGGTGGTCGGAGCTGGAGTGAGGCGGGCGGAGCGGCGGGGAGGCGCAATTGAGACGAGAGGTAGGGACGTTTCTCCGAAACGTCCGTGCGGGGCGCTCGTCGTGGTTGCGCGGGCGGACGCCTCGGAGAGGCGTCCCGAGTGCGCCGGGATAACCCTGAGGGGTGTCTGCGCTGGTGGTGGCGAGACGCTATCTCGGCGCAAAAAAGTGGGCGGCGGCGGCCGGAGCCATGAGGGTGTTGCTGTGGGCGACGCCGGGGACGGTGGCGATCTTCCATCCGAACGGCACGCCGAGACGGACGGTTTGCTCGGTCGCGAGGCGGAAATAATTTAGGCCGCGGGAGAAACGGTGGAGGCCTTGCGCGTTCGCTTCGGGCGTGCGCGGCATCGGGCGATGGTTAGGGTCGATGTCGGCTTCACCCAAGAGGACGAGGACGGGGCGAGTGAGGGCGGTCTTAAGATCCGCCGGGGTTACGCCGGAACCGCCGAGCCCGTAGGGGTGGGCGATTTTGAAATCCGGCAGCATGTAGGCGCCAGCATTCGCGCTGATGACGCGGGCGGCACGCGCGTCGGGGAGAAAGAAAAAGAGGCGATGGACAAACTGGGCGCCGGCGGAGTGGCCGTAGATGAAGTAGGTGGGCGCGGTCAGGCCGGCGGTGGATTTGACGTGATCGAAGAGGCGTTCGATGGCGGTGAAGGCCCATTGGCCGGAGGGGCGGCGTGTGCCGTCGGGGGCGAGGACGTTGCCATAGTTGAAGCTCTCGAAGCCGGGAAAGTCGCGATTGCCGAAGGTCGGGACGAGGAGAAGGAAACCGTAGCGGGCGGCGAGATCGCTCCATTGGTCACGATACTCGTCACCGTTGCGGGCTTGTCCGTGCATTACGAATACGATGGGGGTGGCGGGCGTGACGTTCGCAGGGGCGTGGAAATAGACGGGGAGAGGCGGGCCGTCCCAGGCGGTGAAGGTGAAGAGGCCGTCGCCGGCGGGAAATGTTTCCGGGGCGGCGGCGAAGGCGGGGCGGGCAACGCCGAGGGTGCAGGCGAGAGTGAGGAGGAGGACTCGCGCGGGGGCGGTGAAACGCGGGGGCATGGCGGGAGCGTGCGCTTTTCGCGTTGCCGGGCGAGCCTGCGCGGCGGACGGTGGCCGGGCCAGCCCCCATCAGTCACACTTTCCAGAACAAATTATTTTTCACGGAGCGCACGGAGTTCCGAACCGAGCTCACGGAGCCAAACACCTTGGCCGCTCTGTGAACTCTGTGCGCTGGGCTCCGTGCCCTCTGTGAAAAAGGTTTGGTCGACTTGAGTCTGAAAAATACGGGCTAGGGGCCGAAGCGCGCGATCAGGGCGTCGAGGTTCACGTCGCCGAGCGATGCGACTTGGAGGTCGGCGTGGCTGAAGTCGTGGTTCGCGGTGGATGGGCCGGGGCACACGATCGTGTGAAGGTGGGCGCGTTTGGCGGCGATACTGCCCGTGGCGGGGGATATCAACGGTGTCCGGTATCCACGTTAGACCGACACGTGGATACCTGACACCGTTGGTCCCTCGCCCGGCAAGAATCGTCAGCAACAGCACCAACGCCGTGCTCGCCAGCGCGGTGAGGCGCGTGAGGAGGGGGAGCGTGGTGTGGTGACGTGACATGGCTGCAGAAGTGAAAGGGCGCAGAGTAGCAGAGTCGTCAAGCGCGGGGCTGGCGGCTCCATGCGTTTGTGGTGATGCGCAACCATTTTCATCTGGCGGTGGAGACCGCGGAGCCGAATTTGAGCGATGGGATGCAATGG
>SYGN01000085.1 GCA_005799525.1 Opitutaceae bacterium
CGGTCGGATAAAGGATCACGTCGGGCAGGGTCCAGTTGAGTTGCTCGGCGAGTTCGTAGCCGAGAGTTTTTTTGCCCTCGGCGCGGTAGGGCTCTTTCAGTGTGGAGACGTCGAACCAACCCTCGGCGGATTTGCGTTTGGCGACCTCGGCGCCGCAGTCGGTGATGAGACCATTGATGAGTGTGACGTGGGCGCCCATTTGCTCGCACTCTATGATGTTGGCCCGCGGAGTATCGCGGGGCATGAAGATGTGCGCTTCCATCCCGGCGCGGGCAGCGTAGGCGGCGAGGGCACCGGCGGCGTTGCCGGCCGAAGGGACGGCGAGTTTTTTCAGGCCGAACTGCTTCGCCATGGAGACGGCCGTCGTCATCCCGCGGGCCTTGAAACTGGCGGTGGGGTTTTGGGCTTCGTCTTTGATCCAGAGGGAGCGGAGGCCGTGCCGTGTGGCGAGGCGCGGAGCGGGGAGGAGCGGCGTGAAGCCTTCGCCGAGGGTAACGATGTCGGTATCGGACCGGACCGGGAGAACTTCGCGGTACCGCCAGAGCGACTTTACGCGCGTGCAAAGCGACTCGCGGGTGAGCGTGCGAGCGGCGGCGGCGAAGTCGTAGTGGGCGAAGAGAGGTTTGGCGCAGCAGGTGGCGACGTTTTGCGGGACGCTGGCGTCGTGATCTTTTCCGCAGAGGGTGCAGGCGAGGTGGGTCAGGTGCATGGGATGAAAGAGGACGGGTTAATCGCGAAACCTACGAAAGACACGACAAGACGGCGGACGGGTTGGGGCGGATGAGGGGAAGACGTGGCGTTTTTCGGGTGCACGCCGTCGGTGCTTTGAATGCGGCGTTTGGGAAAGCGCCCATCCGTCGGAGTGGTGCGACCATGGTCTTATGTTGGGACGAGGGGCGGTCGCGCGTTGACGGAGCGGGGTTGCGCCATGCAGTCTGGGGGAAATTCACCTCATGTTGCCGATCGTTCAGATTTCGCTCGACCTCACAAATCTCGAAGAAGCTTTGGCCACGGCCGCGCTCGCCCGGCGCGCCGGCGTGGACTGGTTGGAGGCGGGGACGCCGCTGATTTTGGCGGAAGGACTGCACGGGGTGCGGGCGTTGCGCGAGCAGTTTCCCGGTGTGCCCATCGTGGCGGATTTGAAGACGATGGACGGCGGTTATCTGGAGGCGGAGATGATGGCGAAGGCGGGCGCGACGCATGTCGTCGTGATGGCGCGGGCGCACGAGGAAACGTTGAAGTGCGTCGTGAAGGCGGGGCGCGATTACGGAATCAAGGTGATGGGCGACAATCTGGGCTGCCCGGACATGGTGGCGGGGGCGAAGCTGATCGAGGACTTCGGCTGCGACTTTGTGATTCACCACATCGGCTACGATGAGCGGCGGGGCATCGCGGCGGCGGGTCGGCGGATGCCGAGTCCGCTGGATCTCTTGCGAGAGATCGTGGCGGTGGTGAACGTGCCGGTGCAGGCGGTGGGCGGACTCACGTTGGAGCAGGCGGTGCGTGCGCCGGAGTTTGGTGCGCCGCTCGTCGTGATTGGTGCGCCGCTCGCCGTGGACTCCGATTCGTTCCGGACGGCGGACGGCAATCTCGAGGGCACGCTGCGGATCATCTGTGACCGGGTGCATGGGCATGGCGATGTGCCGGTGGGGCGCGGCCGCACTGGGCGTTGAGTACGTGTTATGTGGTGAGGAACTCGGGCGTCACATTTTCCAATGAAAAGTCCTGCTGTTGTTAATTTTTCGTGCGCGCCGCACAGCGTGGAAATACGTGAATTTGCCCGTCCCGAGCCGGGCCCCGACGATGTGGTCCTCGCGGTCGAAGCCGTCGGCGTGTGTGGGAGCGACCTGCACCAGTGGACGGCGTCGCACAGTTGGAAGGTCAACTATCCGGTCGTGCTCGGCCATGAATTTGGCGGGCGTATCGCGGCGCTGGGTACGGGTGTGAAAACGTGGAGCGAGGGCGATCTGGTCGTGAGCGAGACGGCGGCGGTGATCGACGTGAACAATCCGCTGAGCCGCGCGGGGCTCTACAATCTCGATCCGACGCGCAAGGGCTTTGGCTACGGCGTCGACGGTGCGATGACGCGCTTCGTGCGAGTGCCGGCGCGTTGTCTGCACCGTGTGCCGGCCGGCTTGGCGATCGAGCATGCGGCGCTGACCGAGCCGTGCTGTGTGGCTTATAACGCCGTCATCAATAACGCGAAAATCCGGCCGGGTGACCGCGTGATCGTGCTTGGCCCGGGACCGATCGGAATTTTGTGCGCGGCGATGGCGCGGCTCGCGGGCGCGGAAGTCGCGCTGGTGGGACTTGAACGCGACAAGGCGCGGCTCGATGTGGCGAAGGTCTACGGTTGTCAGACGATTATTGGGGATGCGACGGCGTGGGCGTTGGCGCGCGACGGGCTTGGTGTGGATGGGGTGATCGACGCGGCGGGATCATCGGCGGCGTTGAAGATCGCGCTCGAACTCGTGCGACCGGCGGGGTGGATCAGCAAGGTGGGTTGGGGCCCGCAGCCGTTGAATTTTTCGCTCGATCCGGTCGTGCAGAAAAACATCACGCTGCAGGGCAGCTTCAGCCACAACTGGCCAATTTGGGAGCGCGTGCTGGCGTTGCAGGCGTCGGGTCAGCTCGACGTGCGGCCGGTGCTCGGAGGTGTGTGGGCGCTGGAAAATTGGCACGAAGCATTCGAGAAGATGCACTCGGGGGAGATTGTGAAGGCCGTGTTGAAACCGGTGTGAGCGAGTGCGAGCCGGTGTACGCGATTGTAACGACAAATTTTCTTAACCACGGATGAACACGGATCGACACGGATTCGGATTGGAAAAAACGAGTGAGGTGATCTGGGTTTTTATCCGTGTTCATCCGTGTTCATTCGTGGTTAAAACGACCGATCTATGAGACTGAACGGGAAAGTTATCATCGTCACGGGCGGCACGTCCGGCATTGGGCAAGCGATTGCGGAGCGCGCGGTGGCGGAGGGGGCGCGGGTATTGGTGCATGGGATCGAGCGCGCGGATGGCGAGGCGCTCGTGGGGAAATTGGGTGCGGCGGCGGCGCTGCATTTGGATGACTTGCTCGATCCGGCGAGTCCGGCGCGGATGGTGGCGGCGGCGCTGGCCGCGTTTGGGCGCATCGACGCGGTGGTGAACAACGCGGCCATTGTGGCGCGCAGTAACTTGGCCACGACGAGCGCGGCGAATTTCGACCGCATGATGGCGGTAAACGTGCGGGCGCCGCTGCTGTTGATTCAGGCGGCGTTTTCGCAGCTGAAGGCGAACGAAGGCTGCGTGTTGAATATCGGTTCAATCAATGCTCACAGCGGGCAGGCCAATTTGCTCGACTACAGTCTTTCGAAAGGCGCGATGCAGACGCTATCGCGCAATTTGGCAAATGCCCACTGCGCGGATCGCGTGCGGGTGAATCACCTTAACGTCGGCTGGGTGCTGACCGCGCGGGAGTATGCCCACCAAATCGAGCATGGGATGGCGGCGGATTGGCCGCAGAATGTGCCCGAGCAATTTGCGCCATCGGGACGACTCATTATGCCGGAGGAAATCGCGGCGGCCGCGGTTTATTGGCTGGGCGATGAGTCGCGACCGGTGAGTGGGGCGGTGGTGGAGCTGGAGCAGTATTCGATTATTGGACGTAACCCGAGCAAGACAGCGAGCAATAGCACGAGGGGTTGAACCACGGATGAACCCGGATGAAAGCCCGATGCGTCGCTCCGTATCCGTGTCGGTCCGGGTTCATCCGTGGTTAGAAATTTAAGCTGCACTTTGGACTCTTTTCCCATGCCCAAACTCGCTGCGTTTCCGAAAGCCTTTATGCGTCCGCTCTGCAAAGACGGCACGATGACGTTGCGCGAGTGGGTAGAGCTGGCGGCGCCGCTTGGGCTCGACGGTCTGGAATACTACAGCGGGATGCTGGAGCTGGCGGATCCGGCGCGGTGGGCGGCCGCGCGGCGTACGGTGGAGGAGCGCGGGTTGGTGATCCCGATGCTGTGTTGCTCGCCGGATTTTTCGCATCCGGACGCGGAGTTTCGCCGGGTGGAGATCGAGAAAGAGAAACACTGGATTCGGATGGCGGCGGCGCTGGGTGCGGGGTTTTGCCGGGTATTGTCGGGGCAGCGGCGGCCGGAACTGACGCGGGACCGCGGCATCGAGCTCGTGGCGCAGAGCATCGAGGCCTGTTTGCCAGAGGCGGAGCGGTGCGGCGTGACCCTTACCATTGAGAATCACTACAAGGACGATTTTTGGAGTTTTCCGGAGTTTGCGCAAAAGATGGATGTGTACTGTGAGTTGGTGGAGCGGGTGCAGCATCCGCGCTTCGGGGTGAACTACGACCCGAGCAATGCGTTTCTCGCTGGCGACGATCCGCTCGAGCTGTTGCAACGGGTGAAGCATCGCGTGGTCACGATGCACGCGAGCGACCGAACACTGATCGAGGGCACGCTGGAAGATTTACGCAGGGAAGAGAGCGGTGCGGAGGGCTACGTGAAACGCCTTCGGCACGGTGAGATTGGCAAGGGCTTGAATGACTACGACGCGATCTTCGGCACGCTGTGCGGCGCGGGTTTCGATGGCTGGATCAGCATCGAGGACGGCGTCGATGGGATGGAGCAGTTGCAGGCGAGTGTGGCGTTCGTGCGCGCGAAGATGCGGCAGCACTGGGGTGGTTGACGCGTGCGGGCTGACGGCCGCGGCGGTTGGGAAACCGCCGCTCGTGCGTCCATGAAACCATGAACTCAGAATGTGAAAGTCATCTCCCCCGTGCAGACAGTGCCGCGGGGCAGTCGGAGGCAACTGCGTCGCCGCAAGGCGGGGTGGGGAGCAGCCCGAGACGGAGGGTCGGTCCCGAACGAAAGTGAACTCGATACGGCAGGTCAGACGGGCGAGCGTGCGAGCGAAACGCGAAGCCTGCCGC